>CAXTPX010000327.1:0-4591 GCA_964246005.1 uncultured Burkholderiaceae bacterium
AGGACGTCGAGGTCATCGAGGTGCTGGTCGGGGTCGGCGACACGATCGCCGCCGAGCAGTCGATGATCACGATCGAGAGCGACAAGGCATCGATGGAGATTCCGTCGTCGGCGGCCGGCGTCATCAGGGAACTGAAGGTCAAGGTCGGCGACAAGATCAACAAGGGCGATCTTCTCGCATTGCTCGAAGGCGCGGGCACCGGCGCGCCAGCGGCGCCGCCCGCCGCGGAGAGTGCGGCGCCCGTGAAGGGCGAACAGACCGTGCAGGGGTCCGCGACGCCGGCGGCCGCGCTCGCGCCGGTTCCTCCGCCGACATCGGGCACTTCGACTCCCGCGACGCCTCCGGCGACCGAACCGGTCGGCGACCAGACGCTCGCGCATGCGAGCCCGTCGGTCCGCAAGTTCGCCCGCGAGCTCGGCGTCGATCTGAATCGCGTCAGGGGCAGCGGGCCGAAGGAACGCATCACGCAGGAAGACGTGCAGTCGTTCGTGAAGACCACGCTGGCCGGTGTCGGCAAGGCCGCGCCGGCGCCAACGGCCGGGGGCGCACCGACCAGCGGCTTCGGTGCGGGATGGCCGGCCTGGCCATCGCTCGACTTCGCGAAGTTCGGCCCGAGCGAGACGCTGGCGCTGTCGCGAATCCAGAAGCTCAGCGGGCCGAACCTCGCACGCAACTGGGCGACGATCCCGCACGTCACGCAGTTCGACGAGGCCGACATCACCGAGGTCGAGGCCTTTCGCAAGTCGACCAACGACGCGCTCGCGAAGAAGGGCAAGGATGCGGTGAAGGTCACGATGCTGGCCTTCGTGATGAAGGCGTGCGTCGCGGCGTTGAAGCAGTTCCCGCGCGTCAACAGCTCGCTCGATGCGGACGGGGCCAACCTGATCCTCAAGCAGTACTACCACCTCGGCTTCGCGGCCGACACGCCGAACGGGCTCGTCGTGCCGGTGATCCGCGACGTCGACAGGAAGGGCATCTCGGACCTCGCGAAGGAGACCGGCGAGCTCGCCGCGCAGGCACGCGCGGGCAAGCTCGGCCCCGCCGCGATGCAGGGCGCGAGCTTCACGATCTCGTCGTTGGGCGGCGTCGGCGGTACGTTCTTCACGCCGATCATCAATGCGCCGGAGGTCGCGATCCTCGGTCTGTCGAAGTCCGATCACAAGCCGAAGTGGAACGGGTCGAGCTTCGAGCCGCGCCTGATGCTGCCGCTGTCGCTGTCGTACGACCATCGCGTGATCGACGGCGCGCAGGCGGCGCGCTTCACGACCTATCTGGCGGAGATGCTGGCCGACCTGCGACGGGTGCTGCTGTGATCGAGCTCAAGGTTCCCGACATCGGCGACTTCAAGGACGTCGAGATCATCGAGGTGCTGGTCGAGGTCGGCGACGCGGTCGCTGCCGATCAGTCGCTGATCACGATCGAGAGCGACAAGGCATCGATGGAGATTCCGTCGTCGGGCGCCGGCGTGATCGCGGAGATCAAGGTCAAGGTCGGCGACAAGGTCAACCAGGGCAGCGTGATCGCGACCGCGGAGGCGGCAGAAGCGGCGCCGTCCGCGTCGCCCGTGCCGGCCGCCGCTTCGCAGCCTGCGGCGTCCGAGTCGTACACCGCGAATGCCCCGAACGCGGTCGCCGACCCGGTCGCGAAGGCGGCTGCGACCGGCACGTCGGCGGCACCGTCGCCGAAGGCCGGACCTGCGCCTGCGAATTGGAGCGGCAAGGCCGACGTCGAATGCCGGATGCTCGTCCTCGGATCCGGACCGGGCGGCTACTCGGCGGCCTTCCGCGCTGCCGACCTCGGCTTGAACACGGTGCTCGTCGAGCGGTACGCGACGCTCGGCGGCGTGTGTCTGAACGTCGGCTGCATCCCGTCGAAGGCACTGTTGCACGTGGCGCAGGTGATGGACGAGGCCGCGCACTTCGCCGCCATCGGCGTCAGCTTCGCGCCGCCGCAGGTCGACCTCGACAAGTTGCGCGCCCACAAGGAACAGGTGGTTGGCCGGCTGACCGGCGGTCTCGCGAGCATGGCGAAGATGCGCAAGGTCACGGTCGCGACCGGCGTCGGGACGTTCCTCGATCCGCATCACGTGGAAGTCGTCGCGGCCGACGGATCGAAGAAGGTCGTGAAGTTCGAGCAGGCGATCATCGCCGCGGGTTCGCAGTCGGTGCGCCTGCCGTTCCTGCCCGACGATCCGCGCATCGTCGACTCGACCGGTGCGCTCGAACTGCGTTCGCAGCCGAAGCGCATGCTGATCATCGGCGGCGGCATCATCGGTCTCGAGATGGGCACGGTGTACTCGACGCTCGGCGCCCGCCTCGACGTGGTCGAGATGCTCGACGGCCTGATGCAGGGCGCCGATCGCGATCTCGTCAAGGTCTGGCAGAAGTTCAACGAGAAGCGCTTCGACGCGGTGATGCTGAAGACGAAGACCGTGAAGGCCGAGGCGAAGCCAGACGGCATCTGGGTCACGTTCGAGGGCGAGCAGGCGCCGAAGGAGGCGCAGTGCTACGACCTCGTGCTGCAGTCGGTCGGGCGTGTGCCGAACGGCCGCAACATCGGTGCCGACAAGGCGGGTGTCGCCGTGACCGATCGCGGCTTCATCGAGGTCGACCGGCAGTTGCGGACCAACGTCGCGCACATCTTCGCGATCGGCGACATCGTCGGGCAGCCGATGCTGGCCCACAAGGCGGTGCACGAGGCGCATGTGGCGGCCGAAGCCGCGTCGGGCCAGAAGAGTTTCTTCGACGCGCGCGTGATCCCGTCGGTCGCGTACACCGATCCCGAGGTCGCATGGGTCGGTCTCACCGAGGACGATGCGAAGAAGGAAGGTCGCAAGGTCGGCGTCGCCAAGTTCCCGTGGGCCGCATCGGGTCGCGCCATCGCGAACACGCGCGACGAAGGCTTCACGAAGCTGATCTTCGACCACGACACGCATCGGCTCCTCGGCGGCGCGATCGTCGGCACGCATGCGGGCGATCTCATCAGCGAGCTGGTGCTGGCCGTCGAAATGGGCGCCGACGCGACCGACATCGGGAAGAGCATCCATCCGCATCCCACGCTCGGCGAATCGGTCGGGATGGCGGCCGAACTGTACGAAGGCGTCTGCACGGACCTGCCACCGGTCAAGAAGAAGTAGCCGCGCGGCGACGAGCCTGGCGGACGTGACCATCGGTCCCCGGGAGCCGCCCGCGCGTCTGCCCGCGCGCCTGCCCGATGCGGCACTCGCGTGGTACTTCGTGCTGATGTGGGGCTCGGGCTTCGTCGCCACGAAGGCCGGCCTCCACTACGCGGCGCCGTTCACGTTCCTGACACTGCGCTTCTCGTTCGGCATCCTGTGCCTGTCGCTGCTCGTGCTGGTGTCGCGTCCGCGCTGGCCGACCGGTGCGCGATCGTGGATCCATGTGGTGATCGCGGGGCTGCTGATGTATGCGGGCAACCTCGGCGGCAGTCACTACGCGCAGTACCTCGGGATGTCGGCCGGTATCGTCGCGCTGCTTCTCGCGACGCAGCCGTTGCTGACCGCACTGCTGCTCGCAGCCCTCGGCGCGTCGGACCGGTTGCAGGCCCGGCAATGGGTGGGCGTCGCGCTCGGCCTGGCCGGTGTCGGGCTCGTCGTTGCGCACAAGGTCGATATCGATGCGGCGTCGACCGGCAGCTTCGTCGCGATCGTCGTGTCGCTCGTGTCGATCACGCTCGGAACGCTGTACCAGCGGCGCTGGTGCGCCGACGTCGACCTGCGCAGCGCCGGGCTGATCCAGTTCGTCACGACCGCAGCGGTGCTGGCACCGCTGGCCATCGGCTTCGAGGGTTTCGCGATCGAGCCGAGCGCGACGCTGTTCGGGGCCATCGCGTTCCTCGTGATCGGCGGATCGATTCTCGCAGTCAACGCGTTGCACACGTTGATGCGGCACGGCGCGGCGGCGCGTGTCACGAGCCTGCTCTACCTGACCCCGATCGTCGCGGTGTTCGTCGAGTGGCTGATGTACGGACTGGTGCCGACGATGGTGTCGGTCGTCGGCATCGTGGTGACCTGTGCCGGCGTCGCGCTCGTGACTTGGCAGCGGCGCGTGCTCGTGAGCGAAACGGAGACGTGAGAACGAACGATCAGTTCTTTTCGAGATCGGCTGCCCGTTCGGCGCGGCGTGCGCGCCGGCGGCTGCGCCAGCGCCGCAGCGCACCGCGCCTCGAGCCGGTCGCCCTGCCGAAGCGCCACAGCAGCAGTCGCGTCTTCGTGCGCCGCACGAAGGACTTCGCGTCGCGCCACGCCGCCTGGTCCTCGAGCCACTGATGGATGCGGTCGCGCAAGCTGCAGGTGGAGGCGTACAGCCGAGCGAACCATGGCATTCGCAACAGTTGCGGCCGGCACGTGAAGAAGATGCGGGCGATGACCGCGGTACTCAGGACCTTCGCGGCCAGCATGATCATGCAACTGGTGTCGAGATGGCCGGTCGCGATCATCCACAGGCCCGCGATCTTGAACGGGAACAGCAGGACGATCGGCATGCACAGCATCACGAGCGCACCGCCCGACGGCAGTCGAGCGAGACGCCCGTCGAGCCAGCGCGTGACGCCGAAGCGGCTGAGCCACGCG
>CAXTPX010000328.1:0-4586 GCA_964246005.1 uncultured Burkholderiaceae bacterium
CCGAGCGCCTGCACGATGAAGTTCGACACGACCCGACCGTCGTTCGGGTGCATGCGCGGGCCGTAGGTATTGAAGATGCGCGCGATCTTGACCGACAACCCGTGCTGGCGACGATAGTCGGCGAAGAGCGTCTCCGCGCAGCGCTTGCCCTCGTCGTAGCACGAGCGCGGCCCGATCGGGTTGACGTGACCCCAGTAGTCCTCGGTCTGCGGATGGACCGCCGGGTTGCCGTACACCTCGCTCGTCGATGCCTGCAGGATGCGCGCCCGCAGGCGCTTCGCGAGGCCCAGCATGTTGATCGCGCCGTGCACGCTCGTCTTGGTCGTCTGCACCGGATCGTGCTGGTAGTGGATCGGCGACGCGGGACAGGCGAGGTTGTAGATCTCGTCGACCTCGACGTAGAGCGGAAACGTGACGTCGTGTCGCAGCAGCTCGAAGTTCGGCTCGACGAGGAGGCGCGTCACGTTGGATCGCGTGCCGGTATAGAAGTTGTCGACGCACAGGACGTCGTGACCGTCGCGAACCAGTCGCTCGCACAGGTGCGACCCGAGGAAGCCGGCGCCGCCGGTGACCAGCACGCGCTTGCGATCGCCCTTCATGCCCGCACCCGGAAGTCGTCGTCCAGCGCCAACGCGTCGCCGGTCTCGAGCAGCGGTGCATTGGCCGCCTCCCGCAGCGGATCCATCGTCGCGAAGCGGCGTTGCTGAAGCCGCAACTCGGCGGCCAGCGGCTCGTGGATCGGACGATCGCCGGTGTCGTCCGCGTAATCCCACAATCCGTTCTGGCAATGACGCTCGTCGTCCCAGCCGGGGAAGTTGACGATCGGATAGAGGCAGACGCCGTGCAGGTCGGCGCCGCGTTCGCGCGCCGACACGAGTTCGTCGCAGACCGTCCGCAACCACCCGGCCCGGAATTCACCCTCGCACCCGGTCTCGCCGACGTAGGTCGGCCGTCGATAGCGCGTTTGCCATTCGAGCAGGATGTCGCCGAGCGGCCGATAGCGCGGGTCGCCGACGCCGACCGGCGCGCCCGGATACAACGCGGTCCCGAAGGTCCACTGGTTCCACGGGTAGTAGTTGACGCCGATGACGTCGAGATACTCGGGCCGGCCCCCGAGTTGCGGCCATTGCCTGCCACAGAGCATGTCGCAGGCCTGGAACTGGAACAGGCGCGAGGCCTCGGCCTCCCCCGCCTCGTCCGGACGATCGATCGCGGCGATCACGTTGAACGCGGGATCGTGCGTGACGATGCGGGTGGCCGGCTGCACGTCGCGGACCGCTTCGATCGCCGCCACGGCCGCGCGCACCAGTTGGCATTTCAACTCGAAGCCGCGGTTGTGCTGGCACGGATGGATGCAGGCCACGTCCGCCGCGGCCCACGAGACGAACGAGATCTCGTTGACCGGCGAGATCCACGGCAGCTCGTCGCTCTCGTCCGCGAGCACGATCGCGAAGTCGCGCGCGAGCGCCGCGAAGCGATCGACGAACGACGGCATGAAGATGTCGCAGTCGTCCGGCCAGCCGAAGTGCATCAGGTCCCAGATGACCCGGATGCCGGCGCGCCGCGCCGCACGCATCAGCGGGATCACCGTCGAGAAGTCGCGCTGGCCCGACCGCTCCTCGACGCGGTGCCAGGCGAAGCCGTCGCGCGCGACCAGGATGCCGGTGTCGGCGAGCCGCTGGTAGTCGGCGCAGGCGAACTCGACGTGCCGCGTGCTGGCCGCGAGGTCGAGCCGCCGACCGGACGGAATGCGGTGGCTCGAACACTCGAAGCCGCCGACGAAGAAGCCCGGGATCAACGGGTCGCCCGGCTGCGCGCCGGAGCGAATGCCGGTCAATTCGATTGCGCTCATGTCGGGACCCTCATGCCGTCACCATCGCCAAGGTGTCGTTCCAGTCGGAGACGAAGCGATCGATCGAGAAGCGCTCGTCGACCGTCCGTCGCGCCGCGTCACCCCAGACCCGCGCTTGTCGCGGGTCGAGCAGCAACTCGTCCATCGCGCTGATCAGCGCCTCGAGGCTGGTGTCGATATAGCCGTTCCGCCCGCTGTCGATCACGGTCGACAGTTCGGTCGTGGCGAGGCCGATCACCGGCATGCCGATCGCCATGGCTTCGATCACCGCGAGCCCGAGGCTGGTCCAGCGAACCGGATGGAAGAAGAATCGATACGACGCGATGAACGCCGGCAGATCCGGATTCCGGATTTCGCCGATGCCGCCCGACGCCTCCGCATCCATGCCGACGAGGTCGAGCGGTACGCGGTGCCGCGCTGCTTCGAAGAGGTCGGCGCCGAGCCGCCGGCCGCGTCGCGCGAGATGGTTGACGACGGTGATGCCGCGCGGCAGGTCGCCGCGGTAACGGACCTCCGGCGGCACCACGACGCCGTGTTCGATCACGCGGACGGTCACGTCGCCGTTGTCCCACATCAGCGCATTGAACGGCGTCACGTGGACCAGCAATGCATGGCGATCGTCCATCCAGTGACGACACATCACCGCGTCGTCGTACGGCGTGTCGTGTTCGATCACGATCGTCGGCAGCCGCCGTTGCGTTTCGGACAGCACGGTCTGCCGATCGCCGAACCAGTGCGCGCGCGACTGTATCAGCACGCAATCGAACTGCGTTCGCTCGACCGCATCGATCGCGACCTCGTGCACGTTGTCGCCCCACGGCAGGGCCCCCACCTTGCCGGCATGGCCTGGCGGATGACCGGCCGCCGTGACGAGAAAGAAGTCGTGCGGCGCCTGCGTCAGGTAGTAGAGATAATTGCCATGCACGTGCCAGGTGAGGATGCGCAGGCGCTTCGGCCCGCGCACCGGATCGGCCACGTCGACGGGATCTTCGAGGTCAAGCAGCATGGTCGGCCATCGATGGTTGGAGGGGACGGGCGACCGGATGGTCCATCGCGGCGGCGATCACGGCGTCGACGGTGATCCCCGTCGCGCACGGATGGTCGATCGGGCAGTCGCGATACATGCACGGGCGGCACGGGACATCGTGCGCGAGCACGCGATGGCGCCGTCGATCGACCGGCGACCAGCGCGCGACGTCGCTGCCCGAAGCGATCACGACGCTCGGCGTCCGCGCCGCCGCTGCCACATGCGAGATGCCCGTGTCGTTCGAGATCAGCATCGCGGCATCCTGCAACATCGCGACGAGCGCACCGAGCGACGTGCGGCCCGACAGGTCGATCGCGTTCACACCGCGGTCGTGCAACGACGTTGCCAGCGCGGCGACCAGTTCGCGTTCGTCACCGCTGCCGGTGAGGACGATGCGCGCACCGCGCGACGCGAAGCCCGTCGCGACCGCCGCGAAGCGTTCGACCGGCCAGCGTCGCGACGACCATCGCGCACCCGGATGCACGCAGACGAACGGCGTCCGGTCGAGGCCGTGCAGACGCTTCAGGCCGTTCCACTCGTCGCGCTCCGCGGGACGGACAGGCAGCTCGATCGACGAGTCGGCGAGCGCGTCGGCGTCCGCGCCGAGTCCGCGCATCAGCGCGAGGTTGCGTCCGACCTCGGACGCCGTGACGTCCCAGTCGACGAACACGCCGAGCGCGCTCTCGTCGAACACCTGTGGTCGATGGAAGCCGGCGGTCGTGCGAGCCCCGAAGCTCTCGACGATGCGGTTCGCGGGACCGCCGTTGCCGTGCATCTGGATCGCGAGGTCGAGCCCCATCCCGCGCATCCGTTCGACGAATGCCGGCCCTTCGGTCGTCGACTCGTCCTGCTCGGGGAAGCCCGGTGCACCGGGGAAGACGACGAACTCGTCGACATACGCGTCGTAGCGCCGCGTGAAGTCCGCCATCGTCGGCAGCCCGATCATCGCGATGTGAGCGTCGGGCAGCGTCGCGCGAAGCGCGCGCAACGCGGGAACCGCGCACAGCAGGTCGCCGAGCTGGAGCGCCCGGAACACCGCGACGCGTTGCGGTCGCGCATCGACGAGATAACGCCCTGTCCGCATCGTCACAGGAACAGCACCCGATAGCGGACGTTGCCGACCGCGCGCCACCACAGCGCGAGCGGCGGGATGACGATCGACGTCCACAACATCTCGGCGACGTGCGACAGCCGACGCGACGTGTTGCGCAGGCGCAGCAGCGTGAAGCGCAGGGTCAACACGAACCACAATGCCGACGCCGCGAGCGCCGCCGTCGGTCGCTGGGCCAACAGCCCCACCGGTGCGACGATCAGCGAACCCACGGCGAAGTAATAGAGCCAGGGTGGTGACGGCAGGATGCGCGCGCGGTACAGCGCTCGATGCTTCTTGAACAGCAGCGCGTCGAACACGATCTTGCGCTGCTGCGAGATGCTGACGCCGAACGGCGCCGGACGCACCGGATGGACCACCACCGCGTCGGGCGCGTAGCCGACGCGATAGCCGGCCTCGAGCAGCGCGAACTGCAGGTCCGAGTCCTCGCGCCAGGCGGCGGTGTAGCGCTCGTCGAAGCCGTCGACGGCTTCGAGGGCCACGCGATGCACGAAGCAGTTCGCGGTGGCGAACTCCGCGCGCGACAGGCCCGACGCATCGAGCTCGTAGTCGGTCGGTCGCGGCGGCAACGGCATCCGGATCGCGCCGCCGACCGC
>CAXTPX010000329.1:0-4577 GCA_964246005.1 uncultured Burkholderiaceae bacterium
TTGCTCGTCGTCAACTCGCCGAACAATCCGACCGGCTGGGTGATGTCGGCCGACGCGCAGCGCGTGGTGCTCGACCATTGCCGACGGCATGGCATCTGGGTGGTCGCCGACGAGGTCTACGAGCGGCTCTACTTCGGTGAGGATCCGGCGCTCCACGCGATCGCGCCGTCGTTCCTCGACATCGCGTCCCGCGACGACCGCGTGATCTGCGTCAACTCGTTCTCGAAGAGCTGGCTGATGACCGGCTGGCGACTCGGCTGGATGGTGCTGCCGGCGAGCCTCACCGGCGACCTCGGCAAGCTGATCGAATACAACACGTCGTGCGCGCCGTCGTTCGTGCAGGAGGCGGGGATCGTCGCCGTCTCCGAGGGCGAGGCGTTCACGCGCGATCTGGTGCTTCAACTGCGGACCGCACGCGATCATCTGGTGTCGGCGTTGTCGGTGCTGCCGAACGTCGAAGTGCATGCGCCGCAAGGGGCGATGTACGTGTTCTTTCGCATCGACGAAGCGGCGGACAGCCTCGAGTTCTGCAAGCGGATGGTGCGGGATGCGCGCGTCGGCCTCGCGCCTGGGAGCGCGTTCGGCGACGACGGCGAAGGGTATGTGCGGTGGTGCTACGCGTGCGCACCGACGCGCATCGACGAAGGCGTGCGGCGGTTTCGCGCGGCGCTCGAACGGTAGTACGGTCGCGGATTGAACACGTCCGGGAGAGCGACATGACGATGAGCCCCCATCGCAGCGACGCGGGGTCGACCACGTGGCGTCGCATCGCCGGATCGTTGGTCCTCCTGATCGGCTTGACCGGGTCCATCACGGCGCATGCGCAGGACAAGGTCGTGTTCCAGATCACCGACGGCGATGCGGCGCGTTGGATGCTGGTGCTCAACAACGTCCGCAACCTGCAGACCGTCGTGGGCAAGGACGCGGACATCGAGGTGGTTGCATACGGGCCGGCGATCACGCTGCTGAAGACGGATTCACCGATCGCCGCGCGCATCAGCGAAGCGGTCGGTGCCAACGTCCGCGTCGTCGCTTGCGAGAACACGATGGCCAGCATGAAGCTGACGAAGGCGGAGATGTTGGGCGACGTGGGGTATGTGCCCGCCGGCGTCGTCGAGGTGATGCGGAAGCAGCAACAGGGGTATGCGTACATTCGACCCTAGCGCTACGACGAGCCAGTACTACGCGAGGTGCCGTCGTTCCCGCGACCAAGAGGCGAAAGCGCTCGACTCCTAGCTTCGTCATTCCCGCGAAGGCGGGAATCCAGTGTCGTTGGGGTTTGCGTCACCCGACGGCCCCTTCTCCGCCTCCAGCAACGCCCTCACCTTCGCCAGCGCCGCCACATCCCCCTGCCGCCCCGCCGCGCGGTACCAGAGCAGCGCACTGTCCAAGTCGACCGGCACGCCGTCGCCGTGCTCGTAGCAGCTCGCGAGGCTGTACTGCGCATCGACGTTGCCGTTCTCGGCCGCCCGTCGATACCAGCCGGCCGCGTTCGCGTCGCTCTGTTCGATGCCACGACCCAACAGGTACTGCGTGGCCAGCGCGAGCTCGGCATCGACGTTGCCCTGCTCGGCCGCCTTCAGGAACCACGCGCTCGCCTCGGCCTGCGACTTCTCGACCCCGTCGCCGTTCTCGTGCAGCAGCCCGAGGTTGTATTGCGCGAGCGCGAAGCCCTTCGTGGCCGCGGACTTCAGCCAGCGCAACGCCACCATGCGATCGACCCGCGCGCCCTCACCGTTGAAGGCCATCACCGCCACGTTGTATTCGCCGATCGGCTGTCCTCGCCTCGCCGCGCGCAGATAGGACGCGTAAGCCGCGCGCTGGTCGCCGCGTAAATAGGCGTCGTAGGCCTTCTCGAGGTCGCGGTCCTGCGTCGGTGGCGGCAGTCCTGACCTGGGCGACGCCGCGCCGAATCCGGCTGCCATCGCGACCGACGACGAGGTCAGCCCGACGACGCAAGCGAGCGCGGCGAGCGTCCGGTGAACGCACGATGAACGAGACATGTTGAAGACGAAAATGATCGACTGAAGGAGGGGCCGGTTTGCGTGAATCGGTCCGTTGCGGCATCGTCGCACACGACGCGCCCGCTCCGATCGCCCCCTCCACCACGCCTCGCCCTTGCGCATCGCCCTCTTCGACGCGGATCCCAACGAGCAGGCGCTGATCACGCAACTGCTCGAACGATCGGGCTTCGAATGCCGCATCCACACCGATGCGAAGGCGCTCGTCGCGGACGCGAAGTCGAAGCGCTTCGACGCGCTGGTGGTGGACTGGAAGGGGCACCCCGCCGACGGCGGCGCGGTACTCGGTCACGCACGTGCCGCAGCGACGCGCACCCCGACGCTGATGATGGTCGGCACCAACGACGAGGACGGCATCATCGCGGGCCTGTCGTGCGGCGCGGACGACTACCTGATCAAGCCGATCCGGCCTTCGGAACTGATCGCGCGACTGCAGGCGCTGCTGCGCCGCGCCTACCCGAACGAGACGCTCGAGCGTTATGTGTTCGAGCCGTATCGCTTCGATCCGGAACCGTGCCAGGTCGAGATCACGACCAACGGTGCCGAGCCCCTGCGCGTGACGATGACGCAGAAGGAATTCGACCTCGGGCTGCTGCTGTTCCGCAATGCCGGCCGACCGCTGTCGCGCCATCACATCCGCGAGGTGGTGTGGGGCGGCGACGCGGACATCACGTCGCGCACGATGGACACGCACGTCTCGCGCCTGCGCAGCAAGCTCGGGCTGAATACGGCGTCGACCTATCGCGTGCTGCCGGTGTACGGCTACGGCTACCGACTGGACCGGCTCGACCCCTGAGCGATCGGCCGCCGGGTCGGTCCGCGACGCCTATAATTCGCGGTTGTCCGCACGCTGCGGGCCTCGCTGCAGACGCGCCTCGCGTCGAAGGCCGGACCCGGCGTTCGAACCCCTGCCCATGCGACTCCTGACTCTCGGACTGAACCACGCGACCGCGCCGCTGCCGCTGCGGGAACGCATCGCGATCCCGTCCGGGCAGTTGGCTTCGACGCTGTCCGCATTGACCGGCACGTTCGCGAGCGCGCTGCCGCACGCGGTCGTGCTGTCGACCTGCAATCGCACCGAGATCTATGCGGCGACCGACCGGTCCACCGATGCGATCCCGACGCTGCGCGACGAGCTCGCGCACTGGATCGCCGATCGCCACCAGACGCCGCACGAGGCGCTCGACCCGCACTGGTACTGGCATGTCGACGGCGAGTCCGTGCGCCACGCGTGTCGCGTCGCGAGCGGCCTCGACTCGATGGTGCTGGGCGAGCCGCAGATCCTCGGACAGATGAAGGAAGCCGCACGCGAAGCCGAGGCCGTCGGCACGCTCGGCACGCCGCTACGCCAGGCGTTCGACCGCTCGTTCGCGGTCGCGAAGGCCGTGCGCTCGAGCACCGCGATCGGCTCGTCGAGCGTCTCGATGGCGGCGGCCGCCGTGCGCCTGTCCGAACGCATCTTCGACCGGCCCGGCGAGCAGCGCATCCTCTTCATCGGCGCAGGCGAAATGATCGACCTCGTCGCGACGCATTTCGCCACGCGGAAGCCGGCCGGGATGGTGGTCGCCAATCGCACGCTCGAACGCGGCCAGCGTCTCGCTGCACGACTTGCCGCGACCGGCGTGCCGTCGCGCGCGATGCTGTTGTCGGAGCTGCCGAACGAGCTGTCGCGCTTCGACATCGTGATCTCGTCGACCGCCTCGACGCTGCCGCTGATCGGCCTCGGCATGGTCGAGCGCGCGTTGAAGGCACGTCGCCGCAAGCCGATGTTCATCGTCGACCTCGGCGTGCCGCGCGACGTCGAGCGCGAGGTCGGCGAACTCGACGACGTGTTCCTGTACACGGTCGACGACCTCGGCAAGGTCGTGGCCAACGGGATGCAGCAGCGTCGGGCGGCGGTTGATGAAGCCGAAGCGATCATCGATCGCGAGGTCGGCCAGTTCATGCGCTGGCTCGACGGGCGCAGTACCGTGCCGGCGATCCGCGACCTGCATCGGCGTGGCGATGCGTTCCGTGCGATCGAGCTCGAACGGGCACGGCGCCGGCTCGCGAAGGGCGACGATCCGTCGGTGGTCATCGAGGCACTCGCGCAGGGCATCACGAACAAGTTCCTGCACGGCCCGACGCAACTGCTGCACGACGCACCCGACGATGTACGCGAGCATTTGCTCGCTTATCTGCCGCGCCTCTTCGGCGCGCGCGGCGATGAATAGGCGGGTGAGCCGGGACAGCGACGCGTTGCCGTGCCCGGGTTCGATCGTGGGGGCTGCCTCGTGAAGCCGAGCCTCGCGGCCAAGCTCGATCAGCTCACGACGCGCCGCGCCGAACTCGAACGGCTGCTGTCGGACCCGCAGGTCACCACCGACCTCGATCGCTATCGCAGCCTGACGCGCGAGCACGCCGAGCTCGGTCCGCTGGTCGAGAGCCACGCGCTGTATCGGTCGGCGCTCGACGACGAGCGCGCCGCAGGCGAGATGCAGGCCGACCCCGAGATGCGCGTCTATGCCGAGGAGGAACTCGTCAACGCACGTGCGCGCCTGGCCGACCTCGACGTCA
>CAXTPX010000330.1:0-4573 GCA_964246005.1 uncultured Burkholderiaceae bacterium
GCGCGCGACCTGGATATAGTCGACGTGCGCGTTGGTCGTGATCTCGCCCGCGAGGACCACGAGGCCCGTGTTGCAGAGTGTCTCGGCGGCGACGCGCGAGCGCGGATCCTGCGCGAAGATGGCGTCGAGGATCGCGTCCGAGATCTGGTCGGCGACCTTGTCGGGATGGCCTTCCGAGACCGACTCGGAAGTGAATAGAAAATCGGATGACATGCACGCTCCTGGACTGAGGGATAAGCCGCCGTACTTCGCGCGAAATTCGTCGCGAATGACTTCGCGAATCAAATCGCTTTGGGCGGCTGGTCACGAGGATGCGGGAGACCGAACGACGCTTTAGCGACTTCAAGGAACCCGGGCTGGTTCGCATTGCCGCGCGCACCCTCCGCGCGATGCGACCGGAGCCCCGGATCGGACCGCCCCGCAAGTTGTCATAAAACAGGCGGTCCACGCGGCAACACCGGACCTAGACATCCGGCCGCCGCGCTCTTGTCGCCGTATGATACCGCGCCCTTTCCCGTGCCTTCTTGGCGATGCATCGGCGACCGCGAGCCCGCTCGGTCGCCTCGCTCGACTTCATCGGCCGCAACGCAGACACGCCGGAGACGAGCCGGCACCACGGTCTCTGTCAGTGCTCATCCCCTTCTTCCGCCTGATCTCATGGCTGCCGCTCGCCGTCCTGCAACGGACCGGCGCTGCCTGCGGGCGGCTCGTCCTGCATCTGGCGCCACGCTACCGCCATCACCTCGTCGACAATCTGGCGCAGGCCGGCTACCCGTCCATCGCGAACCGCGATCTCGTGGGTCGCGTGGCCGCACAGGCGGGTCGCGGCGCCCTCGAACTCGCGTACGTCTGGATGCGTCCGCAGGCGGAGGTTCTGGTGCGCACCCGCGCGACCGGTTGGGCACACGTCGAAGCGGCGCGCGCGGCCGGCAAGGGCATCGTGTTCATGACGCCGCATCTCGGCTGTTTCGAAGTGACCGCGCAGTACTACGCGAACAACCCCGTGGCGGGCGCGCCGTTGACGGTGCTGTACCGGCCGCCCCGCAAGCGCTGGCTCGCGCCGTTGATCGAAGGTCGGCGCGCGCGCGGCAACCTGATGCTGGCGCCGGCCGACCTGTCGGGCGTCAAGCGACTGTTCCGCGCGTTGAAGCGCGGCGAGGCGATCGGCATGCTGCCCGACCAGGTGCCGAGTCGCGGCGAGGGCGTGTGGGCGCCGTTCTTCGGCAAGCACGCGTACACGATGACGTTGCCGGCGCGCCTGCAGAAGCAGACCGGCGCCGCGCTTCTCCTCGCGCACGGCGAGCGACTCGCCGGTGGCGAGGGATGGGTCGTGCACTTCTCGACGATCGACGACCCGTTGTCCGACGATCCGGTCGAGGCGGCCACGCAGATCAACGCCGCGCTCGAACGGCTCATCCGCGACAACCCCGAGCAGTACCTGTGGGGCTACAACCGCTACAAGACGCCGCGGTCGGCGCCGGCGTCGCCCGATGCGGTGGCGCGGACGGCCGATGAGCGGACGACACGATGACGAAGTTCTGGTTGCGGGTGCTGCGGGCGTTCGGCGTGTTGCCGGTCCCGGTGACCCGCGCGGTCGGTGCCGCGCTCGGAATGCTGCTGTACCTCGTCGCGGCGCAGCGTCGGCGCGTGGCCCGCATCAATCTGCGCGCGTGCTTTCCGCGCATGCCGGAACGCGAGCGTCGCAGGCTGGCCCGCGCGCACTTCCGCGCGTTCGCGCAGGCGCTGCTCGATCGAGGCCTGGTGTGGTGGGCCGACCGGGCGCGAATCGAGCGTCACATTCGTTGGGTCGATCTGCACTTCTTCGAAGAGGCCGCGAAAGCGGGCCCGGTGATCGTGCTCGCGCCGCACTTCGTCGGGCTCGATGCGGGCGGCATCCGCTTCTCGATGCTGATGCATGCCATCTCGATGTATTCGCATCAGAAGAACAAGGTGCTCGACGAGACGATCCTGAAGGCGCGCAGCCGTTTCAACAAGCCGATCCTCCTGTCGCGGCAGGACGGCATGCGCCCTGCGGTCCGCGCGATGCGGCGCGGCCTCTCGTTCTACTACCTGCCCGACATGGACTTCGGTGCGCGGGATGCGGCGTTCGTTCCGTTCTTCGGCGTGACGGCCGCGACGATCACCGCCCCGGCGCGTCTCGCCCGCATCACGAACGCGCGGGTGGTGCCGTGCGTGACGCGCATGACGCCCCGCGGCTACGAAGCGCGCTTCTATCCGGCGTGGGACGCGTTCCCCGATGCCGATGACGACGCGCCGGCGACGCTCGCCCGCGCGGCGCGTCGCATGAACGCGTTCATCGAGGAGCGGGTCAGGGAGATGCCGGCGCAGTACCTGTGGACGCACAAGCGCTTCAAGACCCGGCCGCCGGGGGATGCCAAGTTCTATCGCTAGCGCCGTCCGCCGCCGCTCGTCGAAAGCGAGCGGATCGATGGCGGAAGACCGCGCGCACCCGAGCGGAATCAACGAGGTCGATCGAGCCGTCGGTGGTCGTCACGGGGGTCGCTACAGGTCGTCCGATCGGAACCGATAGCACACAGGCGTCCTGAGGAGATTCAGTAGAAGCCGGTCGGCTCTCCCTCCTCGGCGGTCGGGAGCGCTTCGTGAACACGCATCGATTCAGTCTGTCCGGTCGTATCCGCGGTCTTGGAAACGTCGCGCTCGCGACGCTGGTGGCCGCGGCACTGGCTGCCTGTGGCGGAGGCGGCGGAGGCGGCAGCAGTCCGGCTGCGGCTCCTGCGGCCGCGACCACCAATGCGACCACCGCGTCGACAGCGGCAGCGACCACGCCGGCGTCCGTGCCGGCACCCGCGGCGAGCGCCACGCCGCTGACCGCGAATTCGCCGGTCACGGTCGCGCCGGCCCCGGATGCGACGCAGCCGGTCACGGCCACATCGTCGGTGGTGGTCGCCGCGGCAACGTCGTCGGCAACGAGCACGCCGGTCGCCACGACCGTATCGATCACCACGAGCGTTTCTCCGGTGACCGCGATCGCTGCTGCTACCCCGAGCACGACGAGCACCACGACGCCGCCGACCGGCACGAGCACCACGAGCACCACGAGCACCACGAGCACCTCGACCACCACGACCGCCCCGACCACCACGACCGTCCCGCCCACCACGACCGTCCCGCCCACGCCGAGCCAGCCGCAAGCGATGGCGGTACCGGTGATCGCGACGCAGCCGGCGTCGGTCGTCGTCACCGCCGGCCAGGGCGCTACCTTCAGCGTCACGGCCGCCAGCGCGGCCGCCATGACCTACCAGTGGTCGCGCGGCGGTTCGCCGATCGCCGGCGCCGTCACCGCCACATACACCCTGTCGGTGACGCAGCTCGCCGACAGCGGCGCCCGCTTCACCGTGGCGATCACGAACAGCGGCGGCACGCAGGTGAGCGACGTCGCCCGTCTGACGGTGAACGCGGCCCCGGCCCGTGTACCCACCGCGGCGCGGCCGTTTTCCGATCAGTCCCTCTGGAATGCCAGGCCGACGCGCTTCACGCTCGGTACCGACGTGATCCCGGCGTCCTACTACTACCCGACCGTTGCCGATGGCGCGTATTCGGTGACCGGCAACGTCGCGGCCACCACCGACTCACCGATGACGGTGTACGGCGCCGACAGCAACGGCCTGTGGGTCGCGGACGCCGAACGCTACGTGTCGCAGCTGGTGATTCCGCACTGGCCCGCGAATCTCGTGGCTGCCACCGGCGGCGACGGCCATGCCGACATTCTCGACGTGGCAGGCAACAAGATCCATTCGTTCTGGCAACTGCGCCACGTGAATGGCCGCTGGCAGGCGGCGCAGTACACCTGGTCGGCGCTCGACGGCCGCGGCTGGGGAACGCCTGCCCAGTACATGCAGGGCTCCCGTGCGGCCGGCGTGCCGACCATCGCCGGCGTGATCCGTGTCGACGAACTGAACGACGGGCTACCCGCGTATCGCCACGCGCTGGCCATGTCGATGACCTACACCGGGCTCGCTGCAACGCCGCCGTTCCAGTTCCCGGCGACCTCGGCCGATATCGACGCGGCGGCGAACACCGGCAAGTTCCCCGAAGGCGCCCGGCTGATGATCCCGGCGTCGTTCGACAGCAGCCAGATTCACAACCCGGTCCTGCGGAAGATCGTCGAGACGCTGAAGACGTTCGGCGCCTACGTGGTCGACCGCAACGACGGCACCCCGTACATCTTCTACGTCGAGAACGGCACGAACTTCCAGCTGATGGCCAACGGCGGCTGGGACGCTGCGATCGCGGCCGAACTGGACCTCATCCGCTCGAGCATGCGGCAGATCGTCGATGTCACCGAATGGGTCGATGGTGCCGGCAACGTGTTCACGCCGGAGACGAACCTGAATCTGATGTCGATGCGCGGCGGTTGGTACGTCATCAACGGCACCGACCCGGGCGTCTTCGACACCTACCAGCAAGCCGTGGTCTTCCCGACCAATGGGCAGCAGACGGTCCAGGTCAACGGCGGCAGCCGCAACGTGACCGTCGCGATGCAGGCCGGGCAGACCTATCGCATCCACGTCACGGCCTCGGGCGGCGCCTA
>CAXTPX010000331.1:0-4555 GCA_964246005.1 uncultured Burkholderiaceae bacterium
CACCAGGCGCGGTTTCTCGTCGTCGCGCAAGGCCACGCCCTCATAGCCGTGGTAGCTCAGGTTCGACAGCACGAAGATCGACTGCTGCGAGATCGGCAGCACGCCGCCCTTCTGCGCCGACACCGCGATGCCGTTGAGCGTGTGCACGTGCAGCACGCACTGCGCGTCGTGGCGCGCGGCGTGGACCGCGCTGTGGATCGTGAAGCCGGCCGGGTTCACGTCGTACGGCGAGTCGTCGAGTATGCCGCCGTCCATGTCGATCTTGACGAGCGACGACGCCGTGATGTCCCGGAACAGCATGCCGAACGGGTTGATCAGGAACTGCCCTTCGACCCCCGGCACCCGGGCTGAGATGTGGGTGTAGATGCTGTCGTCCATGCCGTAGTGCGCGACCAGGCGATACGCCGCCGCGAGGTCCTCGCGGACCTGCCGCTCGGTACCGGACCGCGAGTCGACGGACCGCAACGTCACGTGCTGAAGCGGCTGGGGGACCGAGTGGAGCACCGGCTCGGATGCGGGCAGGGACATGGATTTCCTCTCAAGCCGGCGGGAGCGCGGCAAGCGCAAATACTAAGCGAAGTCGGCCTGCCAGACGCACGAGTCGCTACTGCCGCGACGGCGGGGAAGAGCGCTGCTCTGTCACTCTTGCCCCCGCCGGGACAGGTGCTCCACCAGCAACTGCGCGGCGGGCTGCAGTGCATCGTGACGCTGGAAGCAGATCGCGAATTGCCGTGTCGCCCATGAATCGGTCAATGGGATGAGCTTCACGGACATCTTCGACGAAAACGACTTGCCGACCTCCATCGGGATGACGCTGATGCCCAGGTTGGCGGCGACGACGCGGAACGACGAGTCGAAATTCGTCACGATCACGCGATAGGACACGGTCCGGCCCAGGCGCGCCGCAGCTTGATTCAACATCGTGTGGACCGCGGTGCTCGGCTGCAAGCCGACGTGCTCGTAGTCCAGGCTCTGCTCGAACCGGATCGAGGAGCGCGAGGCGAGCGGGTGGTCGGGATGGACCGCGAGCGCGAGCCGGTCCTTGCGATACGGTCGTCGCTGGAGTCCGGTCAGGTCGACGCTCTCCCAGCAGACGCCGATGCCGGCACTGCCTTCGCGAAGCTGTCGCGCCAGGTCTCTCGACAGTCTTTCCTCGATGTCGATCCGGATGTTGGCGTGTTCGGGTCGCCGCATGAACGAGGCGACATCGTCGAGCAACGATTCGGCGATGGCCGATGCAGTGGCGATGAGGCGGATGTTGCCCTTGATGCCCGTCCCGAAGGCGGACACGTCGCTCGCGATCCGGTCCATCGTGAACAGCATGGTCCGCGCGTGCTCGAGAAGTGCCAGGCCGGCGGGGGTGGGCTCGACGCCCCGACGCGCACGCACCAGAAGAGGCGTCCCGAGATCGTTCTCGAGCTGCGCGATGCGCTTGCTGATCGCCGACGGCTCGATGTGCTCCTGCTCGGCGGCCCGCGCCATGTTGCGGTGGTCGCAGACCGCCACGAGCAGACGCAGCGTCTTCAGGTCGATATCACGCATCGTCGGGGTGGTCGTGGGTCTCCAATGCGGAAGCGTGGGCGTTCCAGAATAACTCTTTCACTCTCGTGGGGAACGTCTAGAGTCTTCGCATCGTCGGCGATCGAGACCGGCGAGCAGCGAAGGAGGCGAGACATGCCGCGCTACCCGGCACGAGTGGTCGTTCGCGAAGTCGGTCTGCGCGATGGCCTGCAGAGCATCCAGCAGGTGCTGTCCACCGAGCGCAAGCTCGAGTGGATCCAGGACGCCTACGATGCGGGGCAACGCGCGATCGAGGTCGGCTCGTACGTCCCGGCGCGCCTCATGCCGCAACTGGCCGACACGGCGGAACTCGTCGCCTTCGCGAGGACACTCCCCGGTCTGCTGGTCTCGGTGCTCGTGCCGAACCTGCGTGGCGCGGAGCGCGCGATCGAGACCGACGCGAACCTGTTGCTCGTGCCCCTATCGGCGAGCCACGCACACAGCCTCGCGAACCTGCGGAAGACGCCGGACGAGGTCGTGGCCGAGGTGGGCCGCATCCGCGCTGCTCGCGATTCGGCGGGTTCGAAGACGCAGATCGAAGGCGGCATCGGCACCGCCTTCGGCTGCACGATCCAGGGCGATGTCGCCACGTCGGAAGTCCTGCGCTGCCTGCAGGCGCTGCTCGATGCGGGCGCCGATCGCGTCAGCATCGCCGACACGGTCGGCTACGCGGACCCCGGCGCCGTGCGCGACCTCTTCGAGCAGGCGCGATCGATCGCCGGTGAGAAGTTCTGGTGCGGCCACTTCCACGACACGCGGGGGCTCGCCCTCGCCAACGTGTACGCCGCGCTGGAGACGGGCGTCGCCTGTTTCGACGCGACGCTGGCCGGCATCGGCGGCTGTCCCCATGCGCCGGGCGCGAGCGGCAATGCATCGACGGAAGACCTCACGTTCATGCTGGAGAGCATGGGCATCGAAACCGGCATCGATCTCGACCGGCTGCTGGCGCTCCGCGCGAAAGTCGCAGGCTGGCTCGCCGACGAGCGCCTGCACGGGACGCTTTCGCGCGCCGGCCTGCCGAAGAACTTCCGCGGCCCGGCGACGGGTCGTCACGTGGCGGCCGCCACCGCCTGAACCTCATGAAAACCGAATCCACCGCTCTGCCGCTCGACGGCGTTCGCGTCATCGAATTCACGCACATGGTCATGGGCCCTACGTGCGGGATGATCCTCGCCGACCTCGGCGCCGAAGTCATCAAGATCGAACCACCGGGCGGCGACCGGACCCGCAAGCTGCCGGGCCTCGGCATCGGCTTCTTCCGCTCGTTCAACCGCAACAAGAAGAGCGTCGTCCTCGACTTCAAGACGCCCGAAGGCCATGCGCAGGCGCTCGCGCTGATCGGCCAGTCCGACGTGATGCTGGAGAATTTTTCGCCGGGCCTGATGACGAAGCTCGGCCTGGACTACGAAGCGCTCGCGGAGCGCTTCCCGCGTCTCATCTACGTCGCGCACAAGGGCTTCCTCCCGGGTCCGTACGAGAAGCGCCTGGCGCTCGACGAGGTCGTGCAGATGATGGGCGGGCTGTCGTACATGACCGGGCCACGGGGCAGGCCGCTGCGCGCGGGCACGTCGGTCAACGACATCATGGGCGGCATGTTCGGGGCGATCGGGGTCCTCGCCGCGCTGCGCGAGCGCGAGAAGACCGGCCGCGGACAGGAGATCCAGAGCGCCCTGTTCGAGAACTGCGTGTTCCTGTCGTCGCAGCACATGCAGCAGTTCTCGATGACGAACGAGCCACCGCCGCCGATGCCGTCGCGCGTGTCGGCCTGGAGCGTCTACGACGTCTTCACGCTGGCCGATCGTCAACAACTCTTCATCGGGGCCGTCAGCGACAAGCAGTTCCTCGAACTGTGTCGCGTGATCGGCGCGCCGGAACTCGCGAACGATCCGCTGCTCGCGACCAACGCGATGCGCGTCGATGTCCGGCCCGACCTGATCGAGCGGCTCGGCAAGGTGCTGGAGCATCACGACATCGACGCGTTGATGCCGAAGCTCGAAGCCGCCGGCATTCCTTACGCCCCGATCGTCCAGCCCGAGCACCTGTTGACCGATCCGCACCTGCTCGCAAGCGGTGGTCTCGTCCCGATGGAAACCGACGACGGCGGTTCGACGCAGGTCGTGCTGCTGCCGCTGACGCTCGGCGGACGTCGGCCCGGCGTACGCGCGCCGCTCGCGAAGGTGGGCGAGCACACCGAGGAGGTCCTCGCGCGCCTGACCGAATCGCATCCCGCCTGAGGCCCTCACCCGATCGACCGCGCAAGCCCCGCAGAGGGCGGTGAACATTTTGCAAGGAGACGCACCATGCAGTCCGCAACGACCGGGTACCGCGACGTCGCGATCCCACTGTCCGATCCCATGCCGTCGTCGGCCGCCGGCCTGTCGGCTCGCATGGACCGGCTGCCGGCGACGAAGCATCTCTGGTCGCTCGTCACGCTGATCTCGCTCGGTGGTTTCTTCGAGATCTACGATCTCATCTTCACCGGCTACATCGCGCCCGGGATGGCGAAGAGCGGCCTCTTGCAGACGACCACGTCGGCGTTCTTCGGCATGCAGGGCATCGCGGGCTTCATCGCCGCGACCTTCGCGGGGCTGTTCGTCGGAACGTTCTGCTTCGGCTGGCTGCCCGACCGCTTCGGTCGCAAGGCGGTCTTCACGTGGTCGCTGCTCTGGTACTGCCTCGGCTCGGCGGTGATGGCCTTCCAGACCTCGTCGGACGGTCTCGTCTTCTGGCGCTTCGTCACCGGCATCGGGGTCGGGGTCGAGATCGTGACGATCGACGTCTACATCACGGAGCTGGTGCCGAACCACATGCGCGGGCGTGCGATGGCCTTCAACCAGATGATCATGTTCCTGGCTGCGCCCGCCGCGGCGCTGCTGTCGTACTTCCTCGTTCCGAACGTCTACTTCGGCATCGACGGCTGGCGCTGGGTCGTGCTGATCGGTTGTGCCGGCGCCGTCGTCGTGTGGTTCATCCGGCGCGCGGTCCCGGAGAGCCC
>CAXTPX010000332.1:0-2430 GCA_964246005.1 uncultured Burkholderiaceae bacterium
GGTCCGCGTTCGGCACCGTCAGGAAGACCACGATCGAACGAGTGCCCGGTTCGGTCGCGGGGTTGATGCGATTGACCGTCGCGTCGAATGCGCGGTCCATTCCGTCGACGACCAGCGTCGCATGCATGCCCTTGCCGAGCGCTGCGACCTCGCCTGCCGGCACGATCGCCTGCAGCTCGATCGAGTCGAGGTCGACGACGTTGAAGAGCGGTGCGTCGATCGACGTCTTCTCGCCGACCTGCGCGTACTTCTTCGCGACGATGCCGTCGATCGGCGACACCACCGTCGCGTCGCGCAACGCCTTCTGCGCGAGCCGCACCTGCGCGTCCGCCGCTTCGAGCGACGCCTTGTTGGCCGACGACAGGCTGGCGACGTTGTCGAACGCGTTCTGCGAAATGAACTTCTTTTCGAGCAGCGACGCGTTGGTAGTGCGGTTCTTCTCGGCGATGTCGTATTGCGCCCGCATCGCGTCGCGTGCGCCGGTCTGCTGCTCGAGCCGGGTCGCGAGATCGACGGTGTCGAGCTTCGCGATGGTCTGGCCGGCGCTGACGCGGTCGCCTTCGCGGATCAGGATGCTGCGGACTTCGACGGCGACCTTCGCCTTGACGGTGGCCTGGTTGACGGCGACGAGGCTGCCGGACACGGCGAGCGACCGCGCGATCGGTCGCGACGCGATCGACGTCAGGTCGCTGCCGCCGAACTGCAGGGTCGGTGCCGGCTTGTCCTTGTTGT
This sequence comes from uncultured Burkholderiaceae bacterium, assembly GCA_964246005.1. GTDB lineage: Bacteria > Pseudomonadota > Gammaproteobacteria > Burkholderiales > Burkholderiaceae_D > CAHJXF01. The sequence continues at coordinate 733 of CAXTPX010000332.1, forward strand.
CCGTCTTCGTGCTGCCGCGGCCGGACGCGACGATGCCGCCGCCGATCAGCAGGACGACGAGAACGGTGATCCAGGTACGGCGGGAGCGCAGCATGCGACGCATGAAAGGACCGGTGAAAGGTGAGGCGTCGGGGCCGGAACGAATCCCGGTGGGCATGGCCGAGCGAGCTGCAAGGCGATCGGCCTGCCTGGGCGACCGGGACGAGCGGCGAATTGTACGAACGCCCGCTGGTGCCCGCCACCCCGGCAGGACGGAATGCACGCCATCGCGACGAAACGACCCGCCACGCCGACGAGCGGCGGTCGGCTGCCGTTGGTCAGTCGGGCAGCGGCAGGGCGGTCGTGTCCTTGATGCGTTCGAGCATGAAGCTCGATCGCACGTCGAGGACCGACGGATGGCGCAGCAGCTTGTCCATGACGAACCGGGAATAGTGATCGAGGTCGACGGTCTGCACGCGCAACAGGTAGTCCATCTCGCCCGTCATCGCGTAGCACGCGACGACTTCGTTCCAGCCTTGCACCACATCGCGGAAGCTGCGCATGGCCGAGCGTTTCGGGGAGTCGCTGTGCTTGTCCATCCGGACGGTGGCGTAAGCCGTCAGTCCGAGGCCGAGCTTCGCGCCGTCGAGCAGGGCGACGTACTGGCGGATCAGGCCGGACTCCTCGAGCCGCTTGACGCGCCGCAGGCAAGGCGACGGCGACAGCCCGACGCGGGCGGCGAGTTCCTGGTTCGACAGCCGCGCGTCCTGCTGCAGCAGGTCGAGCAGCTTGCGGTCGATACGGTCCATCACGATCGAGGGCATGAAATGTCTCTCTGCTGCGGAATGACGCAATCCAGGTGCGCGTCGGCGCCGTCGCCGGGCAATTTTCGCAATCCATTATCGCGCCGCCCACCTTAAAATCATCGGCCCTGCAATGGAGGCGACCATGGACGTGAAGACCTGGGACAACCCGATGGGCACCGACGGCTTCGAATTCATCGAGTACGCGGCGCCGGATCCCGAAGCGATGGGTGCGCTGTTCACGCGCATGGGCTTCGCGGCCATCGCGAAGCACCGCCGCAAGAACGTCACGCTGTACCGCCAGGGCGAGATCAACTTCCTGCTCAACGCCGAACCGGACTCGTTCGCACAACGCTTCGCACGGCTGCACGGACCGTCGATCTGCGCGATCGCGTTTCGGGTGCAGGACGCAGCGCTTGCCTATCGGCGTGCACTCGAACTCGGTGCCTGGGGCTTCGAGGGCAAGAGCACGCCGGGTGAACTGAACATCCCCGGGATGAAGGGCATCGGCGATTCGTTGATCTACTTCGTCGACCGCTGGCGCGGCAAGAACGGGGCGAGGGAAGGCGACATCGGCAACATCGGCTTCTTCGACGTCGACTTCGAAGCGCTGCCCGGTGCGAGCCTGAACCCGGTGGGCAACGGATTGACCTATATCGACCACCTGACCAACAACGTCCACCGCGGTCGCATGGACGAGTGGACCGAGTTCTACGGGCGCTTCTTCAACTTCCGCGAGATCCGTTACTTCGACATCGAGGGGCAGGTGACCGGCGTCAAGTCGCGGGCGCTGACGTCGCCGTGCGGCAAGATCCGCATTCCGATCAACGAAGAAGGCAACGACACCGCGGGGCAGATCCAGGAATACCTCGACGCGTATCACGGCGAAGGCATCCAGCACATCGCGCTCGGCTCG
>CAXTPX010000332.1:2530-4541 GCA_964246005.1 uncultured Burkholderiaceae bacterium
GGAATACCTCGACGCGTATCACGGCGAAGGCATCCAGCACATCGCGCTCGGCTCGAGCAACCTGTACGACACGGTCGATGCGATGCGCGCCAACGGCGTCCGCCTGCTCGACACGATCGACACCTATTACGAGCTCATCGATCGGCGTATCCCGGGCCACGGGGAGCCGATTCCCGAGCTGCAGAAGCGCAAGATCCTGGTCGACGGCAAGCCGAACGAGCTGCTGCTGCAGATCTTCACCGAAAACCAGCTCGGCCCGATCTTCTTCGAGTTCATCCAGCGCAAGGGCGACATGGGCTTCGGCGAAGGCAACTTCAAGGCGCTGTTCGAATCGATCGAGCTCGACCAGATGCGGCGCGGCGTGCTGAAGGACGCGAAGGGCGATCCACACACCGAGACCACCGCCGACGAGATCGAGGCGATGTCCCGATGAATGCGACGGACGTCGTCGAGCGCGACATCGCGGGCGCGACGACCGTGTCGCGTGCCGAGCCCGAGTTCGCGCCGGACGAGCCGGCCGGTGCGGCGATCCCGACCACGTACGGTGCGTCGGAACGGCCACCGCGAGGGGACTACTCCACGGCGCGCGCCGACTACGTGTGCGACCAGAACTGGGCGTCGTACACACCGGAACAGCACGACCGCTATCGTCGGCTGTACGCCGACCGCATCGCGCGGCTTCCAGGCCTCGCATGCGACGAGTTCCTCGACGCTCTCGCTGCGATGGAAGCGGCCGATGCGATCCCGAACCTCGAGCAGATCTCGGTCCCGTTGAAAGCGGCGACCGGGTGGACGCTGGTCGCGGTGCCCGGCCTGATCCCCGAGGACGCGTTCTTCGCGCTGCTCGCCGCACGCCGCTTCCCGGTCACCGTGTGGCTGCGCGAGGAAGACGAGTTCGACTACATCGTCGAGCCGGACATCTTCCACGATTTCTTCGGGCACGTGCCGCTGCTGTTCAACCCGGTGTTCGCCGACTACATGCAGGCGTTCGGTCAGGGCGGGCTGAAGGCGAAAGAGTTGGGCGGCCTCGAGTATCTCGCACGGCTCTACTGGTACACGGTCGAGTTCGGATTGATCGACACGCCGGCAGGGCTGCGCATCTATGGCGCCGGCATCGTGTCGTCGGGTTCGGAACCGGAGTACGCGATCCGCTCGCCCGAGCCGGCGCGCGTCGCGTTCGACCTCGAACGCCTGATGCGCAGCGAATACAAGATCGACACGTTCCAGGCGACCTACTTCGTCATCCGCTCATTCGACGAACTATTCGATGCGACGGCGCCCGACTTCGGGCCGATCTACAGCCGGGTGCGAACATTGCCGTCGCATCTCGCGGGCATCGTATTGCCCGGTGAGCGGACCTTCGCGATCTAGCTGGCCTCGGCCGACAGGCTGCGGAAGTCGTCGATGAATTCCTGCAGTTTCTCGGCGGCCTTGGCGCGCTGTTGCGGCGTCGCGAGGTTGTGGATCTGTGCGTTCATCTCGTCGGTCGCGCGGTGCAGCTTGTCCATGAACGCCCGGCGCCCGGGGTCCGGACTCTCGTCGAAGCGGTCGGCGTAGGCCTTCAGCATCGCCACGACCGCATCGCGCGACGGCTTCTCGCGCTCGACCTTGGTCAGCAGGGCGACGATCTCCTGCTCTCGTCGCTGACGTTCGGCGAACAGGACCTCGTTGTCGAGCGGCCGCGAGTCGGACAACTGACGGATCGCCGCCCGCTGTTCGCGATTGAAGGTGCCGTAGAACTCCTCGACGCGTTCGAGCGTCTTGTCGTAGCGCGCCTTCTGCTGCTTCTCGACGCTGACCTTCAGGTTCTCCTTGCGGAAGTCGTCGTCGTTGTCGACGAACTTGTCTTCGAGCGTCTTGATGTTGGCCGGCGTCAGCCGCAGCGTGATGTCCGCCATGTCGGCCATCGCGTGGTTGATCGTCGTGTAGGCCCGTCGCCGCGACTGCTCGCCCAGCGCCGCCACCTCGGCGGCGGTGATCGGCTGCTGCGCCTTCTGCTGCAACTCCGTGG
>CAXTPX010000333.1:0-4541 GCA_964246005.1 uncultured Burkholderiaceae bacterium
CTCGGCCAGCATCGCGAGCGTGATGCCGAAGCTCGCGTTGGCTTTCTCGGTGCCGGCGATCGACTGGAACACCAGGTCGATCGGCGCGCCGCGCTCGATCGCGGTGATCTGGCTCGTGACGTGCGTCAGCACGCAAGTCTGCGTCGGAATCGCGAAGCGCTCGCGCACCTCGTCGAGCGCGGTCCACAGGCGGATCAACGCCTGCAGGTCGTCGGTCGCCGGGTTGACGCCGATCACCGCGTCGCCGGCGCCGTACATCAGGCCATCGAGCATCGACAGCGCGATGCCCATCGGGTCGTCGGTCGGGTGGTTCGGCTGCAGCCGGATCGACAGGCGCCCGGGCAGTCCGATCGTGTCGCGAAAGCGCGTGACCACCGAGCACTTCGCGGCGACCGCGATCAGGTCCTGGTTGCGCATCAGCTTCGAGACGGCCGCGGCCATCTCCGGCATCACGCCGGGCGCGATGCGCGCGAGCGTCGCGGTGTCGGTCGCGTCGAGCAGCAGCCAGTCGCGGAAGTCGCCGACGGTCAGGTGACCGATCTCCGCGAATGCCGTGGCGTCGTGACCGTCGACGATCAGCCGCGTCACGTCGTCGTCCTCGTACGGGATCACCGCGTGGTCCACGAAGGTCGACAACGGCAACGCGGCGAGGCACATCCGCGCAGCGACGCGCTCTTCGGACGAGGCCGCCGCGATGCCGGCCAGCACGTCGCCGGAGCGCGGCGGCGTCGCTTTCGCGAGCACGTCCTTCAGGTCGCTGAACGACCAGACCGTGGCGCCGACGGCGTGCGAGAGATGCATCGTGCAACCTTAACCGACTGGCGGCGACGACGCGTATCGGCGCCTGTTCGACAAGGGGTTGCCCCTCGATGCCGCTGCTAGACTCCGCCGCTGCATGACCCCGCCGGTCCGCGGCATCCGCATCAGGCCATGTCCATCGATCCTGGCATTCGCAATCGTTTCATTCGACAGAAGCTGATCCGGCGCGCGGTCGTCGCATCGCTGTGGCTCGCGACCTCCGCCGTCGCAGCCCCGGTCGCCGTCACCGACGATCGCGGCGTCGAGCAGCGCTTCGAGCAACCGCCGACCCGCATCGTCTCGCTGCTGCCTTCCATCACCGAATCCGTGTGCGCGCTCGGCGCATGCGAACGGCTGGTCGGGACCGATCGCTACTCCGACGTGCCGGCCTCCGTGCAGGCGCTGCCGAAGCTCGGCGGCCTCGACGACGTGCAGGTCGAACGCATCGTCGCGCTGAAGCCCGACGTCGTGCTCGCCGGCAAGTCGGCGCGCGTCACGGACCGGCTCGAGTCGCTCGGGCTGACGGTCGTGCTCCTCGAGTCGCAGACCCATGCGGACGTCCGGCGCTCGTTGACGACGATCGCGCGGCTCCTCGGCACGCCTGCAGCGGCCGAGCGACTTTGGTCCTCGATCGAGCATGACCTGACGGCCGCTGCCGCTCGCGTCCCGGTCGAGGTTCGCGGCAAGCGCGTGTACTTCGAAGTCGATGCGACGCCGTACGCGGCCGGCGCCGGCTCGTTCGTCGGCGAGACGCTGGCCCGGCTCGGCATGGCGAACGTGGTCCCGGCCGCACTCGGTCCGTTCCCGCGTCTCAATCCCGAGTTCGTCGTGCGGAGCGACCCCGACATCATCGTCGCGACCGAACGCGAACTCGCGACGATGGGCGCCCGACCGGGATGGGACGGGTTGACCGCGTTGCGGCAGCACCGCGCGTGCGGCTTCGGGCCCGGTCGCTACGAACTGCTCGTCCGTCCCGGCCCGCGGCTCGGCGAAGCAGCGCTCGCGCTCGCCGACTGCCTCGCCGCGCTGCCGCGATGACATCGTTCGCCGGCATCGCCGTGGTCGATCCGGGCTCGCGTCACGATCGTCGGGTGCGCTTGCTGGCCGTTCTCGCGCTGGTCATCGTCGTGCTGATCGCCCTCGGCCTCGCGGTCGGCAGCGGCGGCTTCTCATGGCAGGCATTGCAGAGCGACCTCGCGGGCGACCAGGCGATGCTGATCCTCGGCCGCATCCGCGCGCCACGCACGATCGGCGCGTTGCTGGTCGGCGCACTGCTCGGCCTGTCCGGTGCATTGGCGCAGGGACTGTTCCGCAATCCGCTCGCCGATCCGTACCTGCTCGGCTCGGCGGCCGGCGCCTCGCTCGGCGTGGTCCTGGTGCTGGCCGCGGGCGCGCTCGGCGGCCATGCGATCACCGTCGCGACAGCCGCGTGGCTCGATCGCCTGGGCCTCGTCGCCGCCGCGTTCTGCGGCGCGCTGATCGGCGTGGCGATGACGCTGGCGTTCGCCCGTGGCGCCGAACAGACGATCCGGCTCCTGCTCGCCGGTGTCGTCGTCGGCGTGCTGCTCGGCGCGGTCAACGACCTCGCCACGCTGATGTCGCCCGACGCGCTGCGCGGGCGCCAGGCGTTCCTCCTCGGTACGACCGGATTGCTCGGATGGCCGGGCGTGCTGTGCCTCGCGACGGGACTCGTGCTCGCGCTGCCGACTTCGATGAAGCTCGGTCGCGTGCTCGATGCGCTGACGCTCGGTGACGACAGCGCGGCAAGCCTCGGGCTCGCGTTGCCCCGGTTGCGGCTCGTGCTCGTGCTGGTCTTCGCGCTCGCGACCGGCCTCGCCGTATCGCAGTCCGGGCTGATCGCGTTCGTCGGGCTCGTCTCGCCGCATCTCGTCAGGCGCGTCGCGCCGGGTCCGCATGGCTACCTGCTGTTCGCGAGTTCGCTCGCGGGCGGCGCGTTGATGCTCGCAGCCGACGTGATCGCGCGCGTGGTGATCGCTCCGCAGGAGTTGCCGGTCGGCGTCGTCACGGCACTGGTCGGCGGTGCCTATCTGTTATGGCTGCTGCAGCGCCGGAGCCGCACGTGACACTGCGGGCGAGCGGCGTCGTGGTGCGCCTCGGCCGACGTCTCGTCCTGGACCGTGTCGATTGTCGCTTCGAGCGCGGGTGGACCGCGATCGTCGGCCCCAATGGCGCCGGCAAGTCGACGCTGCTGCGGGTGCTTGCCGGCCTGCTCGAGCCCGATGACGGCGTGGTCGAGCTCGACGACGTGGCGTTGTCCGCGCTCGCGCCACGCGAGCGCGGACGAAAGCTGACGTGGCTCACGCAGGGTGTCGAAGCATCCGGCAACGTCGGAGGCGACCTCGACGTGCGCGAGACCGTGATGCTCGGCCGCCTGCCGCACACCGGCCTCTTCGGCCTGCCCGGTGCCGAAGACGAAGCGGCCGTCGAACGCGCGATGACGATGACCGGATGCGGGATCTGGCGGCATCGACCGCTCGACGAACTGTCGGGTGGCGAACGACAACGCGTGCTGCTCGCGCGGGCGCTGGCGAGCGAAGCCACGACGTTGCTGCTCGACGAACCGACGACGCATCTCGATCCGCCGCATCAGGTCGCCATGGTGCGGCTCGCGCGCGAACTGGCGGCGACGCACACGGTCGTCACGGTCCTGCACGACCTGTCGCTGGCGACGCTGGCCGACCGTGTCCTCGTCATGCAAGCTGGCGGGGTCCGCGTCGAAGGAGCACGCGACGACCCCGACCTGCATCGCGCGTTGATCGACGTATTCGATGGTGCCGTCCGCGTCGAGACGATCGACGGGCGACCCATCGTGCTCCCGAACATCCGCTGACCGGCCCGATCACACGAGCGATCACACGAGCAATCACACGAGCGACCCGCATGCCCCACACCGCCGAACAACGCATCGCCCTCCGCAAGTCCTGCGACCGGATCGTTCCCGGCTTCGCGACCTGCAGCCCGGCGGACGAACTCCGACGCCTCGCCGACTGGCAAGACGCGCATGCGATCGAGGACGACGTGTACGGCGAGGGCGCGCTGGTGCAGGACTTCGAACGGAAGATCGCCGCGTGCCTCGGCAAGCCGGCCGCGGTCTTCCTGCCGAGCGGCATCATGGCGCAGCTGATCGCAGTACGGCTCCACACCGAGGCGGCGAAGCTCGAACGCTTCGGCATGCATCCCACGTCTCACCTCGTGCGGCACGAAGAGGAAGCACACGTCGCGCTGATCGGCGCGCACGGCGTGCTGCTGGGCGACCGGCTGCGCCCGATGACGGCGGCCGATCTCGACGCGAGCCGGCAGCCGATGGCCTGCGTGATCGTCGAACTCCCGATCCGCGAAGCCGGCGGCCAGTTGCCGACGTGGGAGGAACTCGAAGCGCTCAAGGCCGCGGCCCGTCTGCGCGCCACGCCGTTGCACATGGACGGCGCCAGGCTGTGGGAAAGCGCAGCCTTCTACGACAAAAGCTATGCCGCCATCGCCGAAGGCTTCGACTCCGTCTACGTGTCGGTCTACAAGGGCATCGGCGGACCGGCCGGCGCGCTGCTCGCGGGCGACGACGACTTCGTCGCGAACGCGCGCATCTGGCGGAAACGCATGGGCGGGACGCTCCATCGACTGGGTCCGTTGGTCGCGCCGGCCGCGATGCGCTTCGACGAGCGCATCGCGTCGATGCCCCTGCTGTACCGGCGAGCCGTCTCGTTCGCTGCCGCACTGACGCCGCA
>CAXTPX010000334.1:0-4516 GCA_964246005.1 uncultured Burkholderiaceae bacterium
GCCGAGGGCCTTCGACTGCTCGACCGCGTCGTACTTCCTCGGGCGCGAAACGCCGGTGCCGTCGCTGCACCCGGACATGCCGCGCTGGCGCGAGCGCATCTACGCGTTCCTCGCGCACAACGCGGTGCGCGCGCCGGACTACTTCATGATCCCGGCGCCGCAGGTCGTGGAGCTCGGGACGCGCGTCGAGATGTAGGAGGCGGGCGCTTTATAATCGCGTGCTCCGCAGTCGTTCTCCGCGTCATCACCGCCTCCGTGTTGCAGGCGCCCGGTCCGCACCCATGAACCCCCCGCATCCGACGAGCCAGCACGTCGTCCGTCTCGACGGAGGTCGCGCGCTGTCGACGTTTCGCGTCGAACGCCTCGCCGGGCGGTTGCGCGACGACGGCATCGCGGTTCGCGCGATGACTGCGCGCTTCGTCCACCTGATCGCGGCGCAGCGCCCCCTGACCGAAGACGAACGCGCGCGACTCGATGCGCTGCTCGCCTACGGCGAACCCGCCGCGTCGCCGCTCGCGAAGGCCGTGACGTTCCTCGTGCTGCCACGCCTCGGCACGCTGTCGCCGTGGGCCAGCAAGGCGATCGATATCGCGCATCGTTGCGGACTCGACGCGATCGATCGCATCGAACGCGGCGTGCGCTACGAGGTCGAGCTGAGGGGAAGTCTCTTCGGTCGCGCGAAAGTCGACGCGGCCGATCGCGATCGCATCGTTCTGCGGCTGCACGACCGCATGACCGAGGTCGTCGTCGACGACGATTTCGATGTGTCGCGCCTCTTCGACCGCGTCGCCGCCGAACCGCTGCAGGTCGTCGACCTGAAGGCGCGCGGCCGCGTCGCGCTGGTCGACGCGAACGACGCGTGGGGACTCGCGCTCTCCGGTGACGAGATCGACTATCTCGACGCCGCGTTCGGGCGGCTCGGCCGCGACCCGACCGACGTCGAGCTGATGATGTTCGCGCAGGCCAACAGCGAGCACTGCCGGCACAAGATCTTCAACGCGTCGTGGACCATCGACGGACAGCCGCAGGACCGGTCGCTGTTCGCGATGATCCGGCAGACCGAGGCAGTGTCGCCGCGCGGCACGATCGTCGCGTACTCGGACAACGCGGCGATCATGGAGGGCGCCTTCGCAGAGCGCTGGTTTCCCGGGCCCGACGGCGTGTATCGCGGACGACTCGAGCCGATCCATGTCGTGATGAAGGTCGAGACGCACAACCATCCGACCGCGATCGCGCCGTTCCCCGGCGCGTCGACCGGCGCCGGTGGCGAGATCCGCGACGAGGGCGCCACCGGTCGCGGCGCGAAGCCGAAGGCCGGCCTCGTGGGCTTCTCGGTGTCGAACCTCTCGCTGCCCGATGCCGTGCGGCCGTGGGAACGTTCGATCGGCCGACCGGCCCGCATCGCGTCGCCGCTGCAGATCATGATCGACGGCCCGCTCGGCGCCGCCGCGTTCAACAACGAGTTCGGACGGCCTTGTCTCGGCGGCTACTTCCGCGTCTATGAGCAGCGGGTCGGCGACGTCGAGTACGGCTATCACAAGCCGATCATGATCGCCGGCGGCCTCGGCAGCATCCGCGAGTCGCATACCGCGAAGCACGACCTGCCTGACGGTGCGCTCCTGATCCAGATCGGCGGGCCGGGCCTGCGCATCGGCATCGGTGGTGGCGCCGCCAGCTCGATGGCGACCGGGGCCAACACCGCGGCGCTCGACTTCGACTCGGTCCAGCGCGGCAACCCGGAGATGCAGCGCCGTGCGCAGGAAGTGATCGACCGGTGCTGGCAGGCGGTCGATGGAGAAGGGATGGACGCGAACCCGATCCTGTCGATCCACGATGTGGGCGCGGGCGGATTGTCGAACGCGTTTCCCGAACTCGTCGAGGGGGCGGGCAAGGGCGCGCGCTTCGAACTCGCACGCGTGCCGCTCGATGCGAGCGGCATGTCGCCGCGCGAGATCTGGAGCAACGAGTCGCAGGAGCGCTACGTGCTCGCGATCGCGCCCGATCGTCTCGAGCTGTTCGCTGCGATCTGCGTGCGCGAGCGCTGCCCGTACGCGGTGGTCGGCGTCGCGACCGACGCACGCGTACTGCAACTGAACGACGACACGTCGCCGCAGCCGGTCGACCTGCCGATGGACGTGCTGTTCGGCAAGCCGCCGAAGCTGCATCGCGACGTGACCCGCGCGGTGCACACGTTCACGCCGATCGATCTCGACGACCTGTCACTCGAAACAGTTGCACGCGACGTGTTGATGCACCCGACGGTCGGCGACAAGAGTTTCCTCGTGACGATCGGCGATCGCACGGTCGGCGGCCTGTCGGCGCGCGACCAGATGGTCGGACCGTGGCAGGTGCCGGTCGCCGATTGCGCGGTGACGTTGATGGACTACGCCGGTTACGCCGGCGAGGCGATGGCGATGGGCGAGCGCACGCCGCTCGCGACCCTCGATGCGGCGGCGTCGGGACGGATGGCGATCGGCGAGGCGATCACGAACCTGGTCGCTGCGCCGGTCGAGCGCCTGTCCGACATCAAGCTGTCGGCGAACTGGATGGCGGCGTGCGGCGCGGGCGCGGGCCAGGACGCCGCGCTGTACGACACGGTGCGAGCGGTCGGCATGGAACTCTGTCCGGCGCTCGGCATCGGCATTCCGGTCGGCAAGGACTCGTTGTCGATGCGGACCACGTGGCGCGAGAGCGGCGACGCCGAAGATCGCAACGTCATCGCAACCGTGTCGCTGATCGTCTCGGCCTTCGCGGCGGTTCGCGACGTACGCACCGCCTGGACGCCGCAGCTGAAGGCGCGATCGCATCCGGACCTCGGCGACACGTCGTTGCTGTTGATCGACCTCGGCTTCGGCCGCCAGCGACTCGGCGCTTCGATCCTCGCGCAAGTCACACGACAGGCCGGTGATTCGGTGCCGGACCTCGGCGATCCCGAGCGACTGAAGTCGTTCTTCGCCGCGATGGTCGCGTTGCGCGAGGCGTCTCTCGTGCTCGCGTATCACGACCGTTCCGACGGCGGCCTCTTCGCGACGGTGTGCGAGATGGCGTTCGCCGGTCGCACCGGGGTGTCGCTCAACGTCGATCTCCTGACGCTCGAAGGCCATGGCGGCGACGACTACGGCGACTCGAAGAACTGGGCGACGCAGGTCGCGGCGCGGCGCGAGGCGATGACGATCAAGGCGCTCTTCAACGAGGAGCTCGGGGCGGTCGTCCAGATCCGCACGGCCGATCGCACGCCGGTCATGGACGTGCTGCGCGCGCATGGCCTCGGCGCCGTTTCCAACATCGTCGGCAAGCCCAACGACCGCGACGTCATCGAGATCTACCGTGACGCGAAGTGCGTCTACTCGAAGCCGCGTGCCGAACTGCAGCAGGCGTGGAGCGACACGAGCTGGCGCATCTCGCGGCTGCGCGACGAGCCCGAGTCGGCCGACGCCGAACAGGCGGCGATCGCCGAAGACGATCCGGGCATGCCGATCCGCGTGGCGTTCGATCTCGAGGACGACATCGCCGCGCCGTTCGTCGCGACCGGTGCGCGACCGCGCATGGCGATCCTGCGCGAGCAGGGCGTCAACAGCCAGAGCGAAATGGCCTATGCGTTCTCGAAGGCCGGCTTCGACAGCGTCGACGTGCACATGAGCGACCTCGCCGAGGGCCGCCTCGCGCTCGAAGGCTTTGCGGGCTTCGTCGCGTGCGGCGGCTTCTCGTACGGCGACGTGCTCGGCGCGGGCGAGGGGTGGGCCAAGGCGATCCGCTTCGACGCGCGGCTCGCGGACGTCTTCGCGGCGTTCTTCGCGCGCGGCGACAGCTTCGCGCTCGGCGTCTGCAACGGATGCCAGATGATGGCGTCGCTCGCGCCGATGATCCCGGGCGCGGACGCCTGGCCGCGCTTCACCGACAACCGGTCGCGCTACGAAGCACGCCTGTCGAGCGTCGAGGTCGGCCCGTCACCGTCGCTCTTCTTCGACGGCATGGCGGGCACGATCGCGCCGATCGCGGTGGCGCACGGCGAGGGCCGGGCGGACTTCACGCGCCAGGGCGATGCGGGGCGGGTCCTGGTGCCGATGCGCTTCGTCGATCACGCGGGCAATGCGACCGAACGCTATCCGCTGAACCCGAACGGCAGTGCCGGCGGCCTCGCGGCAGTGACGACGCCGGACGGCCGCTTCACCGCGTTGATGCCGCATCCGGAGCGGGTCTTCCGCACGGTCCAGATGTCGTGGCATCCGGACGACTGGCGCGAGTCGAGCCCGTGGATGCGGCTCTTTCGCAACGCGCGGAAGCACGTCGGATAAGACGCTGGGTCCCCGCGTGCGCGGGGACGACGGTGCGGCCTTTCTGTCGTTCCCGCGAAGCGGGAACCCAGTGTCGTGCACCTCGCCTGGATCGGACCGATGACGCGAGGAGCGCCTCGCGGAGGCTACGTTGCATCACACGACGACGCTTCGATCCCTCCATCTGCAGTTCATCCCGCGATTTCCTGCATCGGTCGCTTGGCGGTGTCGAAAGCGAGTTC
>CAXTPX010000335.1:0-4515 GCA_964246005.1 uncultured Burkholderiaceae bacterium
GGCCTTCTCCGCGATCCTGGTGTTCGCGCAGGAATTGATGCCGGGCAAGGTGGGAACGGTGTCGGGGCTTTTCTTCGGCTTCGCGTTCGGGATGGGCGGCATCGGGGCGGCTGTGCTGGGGCAACTGGCCGACGCACGCGGCGTGGAGTTCGTGTATCAGTTGTGCGCGTTCCTGCCGCTACTCGGAATCGCGACGGCCTTCCTGCCGGACGTGCGCTCGAAGCCCTTGGATCAGGGCGCGATCGTTGCCCAGTCTTCGATGCGATCACAGCGGTAGGGTGATCGCCTCAACGATCCCGAGTGCCGGGGCGCGACCCACGACCCGATTGCGTCCCCCGCCCTTGGCTTCGTAGAGCCGTCCGTCCGCGAGAGCCATGACGCCGGCGGTCGTCGGCGCCTCGTGTGGCGACGCGACGCCGACGCTGACGGTCACTGCGAGACCCGGACCGATGGAAGACCAGTCGAACGTCTCGACCGAGTTTCGGATGCGCTCCGCGGTAACGAGGGCGCCGCCTTCGTTCGAATGACGGAGCAGCACGGCGAACTCTTCGCCACCGCAACGGACAGGCGTGTCGGACGTGCGACAGCAGCTGCGGATCAGCTCGGCGAGCCGTCGCAGCACCTCGTCGCCCACGGCGTGCGACCAGCCGTCGTTGATTCGCTTGAAGTGGTCCGCGTCGATCATCGCGACGGCGAATCCTTGCGAGTCCGCTGCGATCAGCTTGTCCATCATGCGGCGATTCGCGAGGCCGGTCAGCGGATCTTCGAGGCTCATCTGCAGCAGGTCGTCAGCGCGTCGTGCAAGCTGATCGTTGGATGCTTCTAGGCGCTCCGCGCGGCCGCGCTGTTCGACGGCCTCCGCCTTCGCTTCGACCGTTTCCAGACGGATCGCAGCGACACTTGCGCTGCGCAGCGCGGCCTCGGACATCACTTGCTTGTATAGCGCGTGGAAGCGTTTGTGGTAAGCGAGAGCGCTGGCCGCGTCACCGTTCCGCTCGTGCGCGTCCGACAAGTGTTCGCACGCGTCCATCGTCTCCGAGCCGCCGTCGGCCGAGGCAAGCGCTTCCCGGAAGCGTTCGATCGCATCGCCGTAGCGGCCGAGGCGGAGGCAGATCAGCCCCTCGGTATCACGATGCTGCCAGACGGTGCGGGGACCATCGTTGACCGGATCGACCGGCCAAGTGCGCAGCAATGCGAGAGCCTCGTCGGAACGATCGAGCAGGACCAGTGCCTCCGCGTGATTCGCGATCGCGCTGGACTCCTGGATGCGATGTCCGCAACGTCGCGCGATGGCGGCCGCGAGCTCCCAGCGTTCGATCGCACAGCCGAGCAGGCGCCGGGCCGCGTGCTCGTCACCGCCCTGCTGCAGCATGGCCGCCTGGCTGCCCTGCACGCAAGCGATGGAGTCGAGCATCCCGCCCTCGATCGTGTCGTCCGCGAGCGAGCGGGCGATCTGCAAGGCGAGCTCGAAGTGCACGAGCGCCTCGTCGAAGCGCTGGATGCGGTAGTGGATGTGGCCGAGTGCGATGGTTGCCTGCATCTGCGCACGCGCATCGCCCGCCCGACGAGCGTCGTCGAGGGCGGACCCGGCTTCGGCGAGGGCGTCCTCGGACTGGCCGCTGACGATCAGCGCCCGCGCGCCGAGGGCCCGGGCCGTCGCCGCCTCTCCATTGCAACCGATCGATCGCCAGAGATCGGCTGCGTCTCCGGCGGCACGCAGGGCATCGGGGTAGCGACGATCGAGCCAGGCGAGCAGCGCCGCCGCACTGCTCGCGCGCGCTCGCATCCGTGGATCGGCGAGCGACGCTTCCGACAGGCGCGCGAGGAGATCGGCGACCTGTCGGGTCTCTCCGAGGCGGAGCCGAGCCTCGGCATCTTCGATCGCAGCGGTCGCGACGTCCCCGTCGGGCGCTCGGGCAGGGTCGTCCATCGAACGGCTTCGACCGAGCGGGCGCGAGCGGGAGACGGGTCAGTCCAGCGCCACGATCTTCCCCGGATTCATGATGTTCTTCGGATCGAATGCCCGCTTCAACGCGCGCATCAGGTCGAGCGCGTCCTCGCCGTGCTCCTCGATCAGGAACGGCATCTTGTGCAGACCGACGCCGTGTTCACCGGTACAGGTGCCGTCCATCCGGATGGCGCGCGACACCAGCGCGTGATTGATCTTCTCGGCCTCGGCGAACTCCTCGGGCTTGTCGGGATCGATCAGCAGCATCACGTGGTAGTTGCCGTCGCCGACGTGGCCGAGGATCAACGACGGCAACGCGGACCCGGCACAGTCGGCGACCGTCGTCCCGATCGACTCGGCGAGCCGGGAGATCGGCACGCAGACATCGGTCGTGATGGCCCGCGTGCCGGGCTTGACCTGCAGGCCGGCGAAGTAGGCGTTGTGCCGCGCGGCCCACAGCTTCGAGCGATCTTCGGGATGCGTGGCCCACGTGAATTCCATGCCGCCGTGTTCGCTCGCGATCTCCTGCACCAGCTCCGCCTGCTCCTGGACGCTGTGCTCGGTACCGTGGAACTCGAACAGCAGCAGCGGCGTTTCTTTCAGCGTCAGCTTGCTGTGCACGTTGACGGCCTTCACGAACGCGGCATCGAGGAACTCGACGCGCGCGACCGGCACGCCCATCTGGATGGTCTGGATCACGCAACGCACCGCGTCGTCGACCGTCGCGAAATTGCAGACCGCGGCCGAGATCGCCTCGGGCTGCGGATAGAGCTTGACGGTGACCTCGGTGATGATGCCGAGCGTCCCTTCGCTGCCCACGAAGATGCGCGTGAGGTCGTAACCGGCCGACGACTTGCGGGCACGTCGCGCCGTCTTGACGATTTTCCCTTCGGCCGTGACTACCGTCAGCGACACGACGTTCTCGCGCATCGTGCCGTAGCGGACCGCGTTGGTGCCCGATGCGCGCGTCGCGGCCATGCCGCCGAGCGATGCGTCGGCACCGGGGTCGATCGGGAAGAAGAGCCCGGTGTCCTTGATCTCGACGTTGAGTTGCTTCCGCGTGACGCCGGCCTGCACCGTCGCCGTCAGGTCCTCCGGATTGACGGCGACGACCTGGTTCATCTCGGACACGTCGAGCGAGATGCCGCCGCGAATCGCGAGGAGATGCCCTTCGAGCGATGAGCCGGTTCCGTACGGGATCACCGGCACCTCGTACTGCGAGCAGAGCGTGACGATCTCGGCGACCTCGTCGGTGCTGTGCGCGAAGACGACGGCGTCGGGGAGCATCGGGTCGAACGCCGACTCGTCGCGCCCGTGGTGGAGGCGGATCGCGTCGGTCTGCGAGAAACGCGTCGTGAAGCGGGTCGCGAGCGCGTCGACGAACGCGGGCGGCAGCGGCTTCTTCAGCAACGATGGATGCGGGGTCGGATGGTTCATGGCGGTCTCGTCGGGTGAAGTCGCCGAGTAGCCGGTGTCGGCGCGGCGATCGGGAGCGTTCGCGCAGGGCCTCGCGCGAACCGCAGTTTAGACCTGCCACCCGCCGGGACTGGACCTTCGTTCGACTGACGCAGCGGTGCGACCTGCCACGTCCAGCGCGTGGCGATCGGTGTCGGATTTCTTTACGCACCGCAGCAAGTTGGCGCATCGGTCTGGGGAGCTCGCTCATTCGTTTCAGGATGTTACGTCGCTCAGATTTCCTGGCATGGCGATTGCTAGGTCTTGCAATCGCAGCAATTCCGGGCATCCGGAGCAAGGACTCGCATGAGCACGCGCAGCCGCAGGAGCAAGGTCGGGACGCGAAGCGTCGGCGGATTCCCGGCATCGTCTCGCGCGGAAGCGGGTGACCCCTTTTCGTGGCGGCTGTGTCCGATCGCTGCAGCCATCATCGCGTTGATGGCCGTCGGTGACGTCGGCGCTGCCAACGTCATCTACGTGGGCGCCAACGGCGGTTACTGGGACGTCGCGGGCAACTGGAATCCCGGCCTCCCCACGACGCCGGACGACGTCGCGCTCGGCGCTTTCAATACCGAGTTCCGGACCGGCGTCGTCACGATCCACACGTTCACCGGCACCGGCAACCTGCGGGTTTCGGGAGGTTCGTTGCGGACGACCGCGGCGTCGTCGATCGGCAGCCTGACGGTGGTCGGCGGCACGATGAGCGGCGCAGGGACGGTGACCGCAGGTTCGCTGACCTTCACGAACGGCCAGCTTGGCGAGAGCGGCCAGGCTGCCGGCACGACGACGGTGACGGGTGCGACGACCTTCGACGGGACCAGCACCCAGAACATCTATTACGGCCGCACGCTGAACCTCAACGGCGGCGCGACCTGGAGCGCGGGCACGCAGGGGATCATCTCGATCTACAGCGGCGGCCAGGGGACGAGTTCCGTCAACATCGCCAGCGGGACCACCTTCGCCGACCAGGGCAACCTGGCGACCAACCAGGTACGCTACCTCGGCTACCAGAGCGACGGGATCGTCAACAACGCCGGCACGTACACGCGGACCGGGCTCGGCACGACGCAGGTCAACGCGACGTTCAACAACACGGGCACGGTCAACGTCAA
>CAXTPX010000336.1:0-4505 GCA_964246005.1 uncultured Burkholderiaceae bacterium
CGCGACGTTCATGATCATGGGCGACAAGTGCACGCGTCGCTGCCCGTTCTGCGATGTCGGTCACGGACGCCCCGACCCGCTGGATGTCGACGAGCCGGTCAACCTCGCGAAGACCATCGCTGCGCTGCGCCTGTCGTACGTCGTCATCACGAGCGTCGATCGCGACGATCTTCGCGACGGCGGGGCGCAGCACTTCGTCGATTGCATCCGCATGACGCGGGAACTGTCGCCTGCGACCCGCATCGAGATCCTGACCCCCGACTTCCGTGGTCGCATGGACCGTGCGCTCGGCATCCTGAACGCGGCGCCGCCCGACGTGATGAATCACAATCTCGAAACGGTGCCGCGGCTGTATCGCGAGGCGCGCCCCGGCGCCGACTACGCCTGGTCGCTCGACCTGCTCAGGCGCTTCAAGGCCGCGCATCCGACGGTGACGACGAAGAGCGGCATCATGGTCGGCCTCGGCGAGACCGATGACGAGATCCTCGCGACGATGCGCGACCTGCGAGCGCACGACGTCGACATGCTGACGATCGGCCAGTACCTGCAACCGTCCGAGCACCACCTGCCGGTTCGGCGCTATGTCCATCCCGATACGTTCGCGCACTTCGAACGCGAGGCGATCGCGATGGGCTTCGTACACGCCGCGGTCGGCGCCATGGTCCGCTCGTCGTATCACGCGGATGTGCAGGCGCACGAAGCCGGCGTGCTGCTCTCGAAGCTGGCCTAGAAAGCCACTCCACCGTCGTGACGAGGATGTCCATGCGCCTGATGCGCCGCATTGCGCCGTCGTTGATCGGTCTCGTCCTGCTGGTCGGTTGTGCCGGCCCTTCGTCGACGACGCGCGCGAGCAGCGAGCCGCTGAAGGTCAAGCTGATCGCCTTCAACGACTTCCACGGCAATCTCGAGGCGCCGGGGGCCACCATTCGCGCGCCCGAAGGCGGCCTTCCTCTGGAAGCGACCCAGCGCGATGTGGCGGTCCCGGCCGGCGGCGTGGCGCGCTTCGCGAGTCTGGTCAAGGTCCTCGCTGCGCAGAATCCCAACCATGCGATCGTCTCGTCCGGCGACATGATCGGCGCGTCCCCGCTGGTATCGGCGCTGTTCCTCGACGAGCCGACGATCGAAGTGATGAACATGATCGGCGTCGACTTCAATTCGGTCGGCAATCACGAGTTCGACCGCGGCGTGTCCGAACTGAAGCGCAAGCAGACCGGTGGCTGCGAACGCTTCGTCGCTTCGCTCGAACCGTGCCGCTCGGGGCATCGCTTCGAAGGCGCGAAGTTCCAGTACCTCGCGGCCAACGTGATCGACCGCGTCACCGGCCAACCGATCTTTCCCGCTTACGGCATCAAGTCGTTCGAAGGGGTTCGCATCGGCTTCATCGGCCTGACGTTGAAGGGGACCGGCCAGATCGTCGACCCGACCGGGATCGCCGGCGTCGAGTTCAGGGACGAGGCCAGCACGATCAACGCCAGGGCGGCCGAACTTCGCCAGCAAGGCGTCAATGCGATCGTCGTGCTGATCCACGAAGGGGGCTTCACGAAGGGGCGGCTGAACGAGGCGACCTGTCCCGGACTGACCGGCGATATCCTGCCGATCCTCGATCGACTCGATCCGAGCATCGACGTCGTCGCATCGGCGCACACCCATCAGCCCTACGTCTGCCGCTACAAGAATTTTCTCCTGACGAGCGCCGCGTCGTACGGACGCCTGATCACCGACATCGACCTCGAACTCGACCGTTCGACGGGGCGCGTGCTTCGCAAGTCCGCGGTCAACCGGATCGTCATCGGCGATTCCTACGGCGACGTGCCGGAACAGCCGGGTTACGTGCCCCTGGTCCGTGATCCCGAGATCGCTCGACACGTCGGCGTCTACGTCAGCGGCGTCGCACCGTTCGCCAACCGCAAGGTCGGAACGGCGCAAGGGCTCTTGAGCGCCCGAGAAGACGCGAACGGCCAGTCGCCGCTCGGCGGCATCCTCGCCGACGCAGACCTGCAGGCGACGCTCGGCGCGGGGGCGCGGATCGCGTTGCTGAACCCGGGCAGCGTGCGTGCGCCGATCGACGCGACGGACGGCGTGGTGACGTACGGCGCGCTCTTCCGGACGCAGCCGTTCGGCAACAACCTCGTGACGATGACGCTGACCGGCGCGCAGATCCGGGCCGTGCTCGAACAGCAATGGCTGCCCACGCGCCAGCAGGCGCAGATCCTCCAGGTGTCGCAGGGCTTCAGCTACGCGTACCGGCTCGACCGGCCGATCGGATCACGCGTCCTGGCAGAGACGATGCGGCTCGATGGCGTGCCGATCGTGCCGACCGCCGACTATCGCGTGACGGTCAACAGCTTCATGGCGAGCGGTGGAGACGGTTTCACCGAGCTGATCGACGGCCGCGACAAGCTCGCGGGCATCATCGACGTCGACGCGGCCGAAGCCTACTTCGCAGCTCGTTCGCCGGTCGCACCGCCGGCGAGTCGCATCAGGCTGCTGAAGGACTGAACGCCTTCCGAGCGGGCAGCAACCGATGCCGGAGCGCGAAGTCGAACAGCGCGATCTGGCGCTGGACGCCCGCCTCGATCGCGGTGCCGACGGTCCCCGGTCGCAACGCGAGGTAAGCGTCCGCCTCGCCGTGGGTCCGATGTTGCACTGCACCCTCTCATGGCGGAATGGTGGAGCTCGCCGGCTGAAGCGCGCGCTGTTGCGCAGGGCAACGCACCCATGTTCGGAGAATTGCCGACGGCATTCGCGTGTCGAACCCGCGCGGAATCAGCTTTCGACTCGGGTCGCCCAAGTTGACAGCCCTCCCGGCCTCGCATAAGATCGCGGGTTCCCTGGAGGGGTGCCCGAGTGGCTAAAGGGGGCAGACTGTAAATCTGTTGGCTTATGCCTACGTTGGTTCGAATCCAACCTCCTCCACCAAGGGGCGATGGCGGTAAGGTGGGTCGTTGGGCTGCCGCGCAGTGTCGTCAGTCGCTCGTTGGTGTTCGCGGGGTTCGTTTGCGGAGGCGTGCGGGTGTAGCTCAATGGTAGAGCAGAAGCCTTCCAAGCTTATGACGAGGGTTCGATTCCCTTCACCCGCTCCACGATGCACTCGCTCCGAACGTCGTCCTTCAGAGATCCGCATCATTGAGTTCACATTGATTTCGCCCTTGTAGCTCAGTGGTAGAGCACTCCCTTGGTAAGGGAGAGGTCGCGTGTTCGATCCACGCCAAGGGCACCACTGAAGGACCGATGGTCGATCGCCGACGCGGCGATCACCAGAAGTCCCGCAATCGATTCCATAACTTCCAAATAGCGACAAGGCAGGAGCGACCATGGCAAAAGGCAAATTCGAACGGACGAAGCCGCACGTGAACGTGGGGACGATCGGGCACGTGGATCATGGGAAGACGACGCTGACGGCGGCGATCACGACGGTGCTGTCGAAGCTGTTCGGTGGTGAGGCGAAGGCGTACGACCAGATCGACGCGGCGCCGGAAGAGAAGGCGCGGGGGATCACGATCAACACGGCGCACGTGGAGTACGAGACGAAGGCGCGGCACTACGCGCACGTCGACTGTCCGGGCCATGCGGACTACGTGAAGAACATGATCACCGGTGCGGCGCAGATGGACGGGGCGATCCTGGTGGTGTCGGCGGCCGACGGTCCGATGCCGCAGACGCGCGAGCACATCCTGCTGGCGCGCCAGGTGGGGGTGCCGTACATCATCGTGTACATGAACAAGGCGGACCTGGTCGACGACGCGGAGTTGCTGGAGCTCGTCGAGATGGAAGTGCGCGAGCTTCTCTCCAAGTACGAGTTCCCGGGCGACGACACGCCGATCGTGATCGGCTCGGCGCGGTTGGCGCTCGAAGGCGACGAAGGCGAGATGGGCAAGCAGTCGATCATGAAGCTGGCCGATGCGCTCGACAGTTATATCCCGACGCCGGAGCGTGCGATCGACGGGGCGTTTTTGATGCCGGTCGAGGACGTGTTCTCGATCTCGGGTCGGGGCACGGTCGTGACCGGAAGAATCGAGCGGGGCATCATCAAGGTGGGCGAAGAGATCGAGATCGTCGGCATCAGCGACACGCAGAAGACGATCTGCACGGGCGTGGAGATGTTCCGCAAGTTGCTCGACCAGGGCCAGGCGGGTGACAACGTCGGCATTCTGCTGCGGGGGACGAAGCGGGAAGACGTGCAGCGGGGGCAGGTGCTGTGCAAGCCGGGCAGCGTCAAGCCGCATACGCACTTCACGGCCGAGATCTATGTGTTGAGCAAGGAAGAGGGTGGCCGTCACACGCCGTTCTTCAACAACTACCGTCCGCAGTTCTACTTCCGCACGACGGACGTGACGGGATCGATCGAACTCGAAGCCGGCAAGGAGATGGTGATGCCGGGCGACAACGTGACGATCACGGTGAAGCTGATCAATCCGATCGCGATGGAAGAGGGACTGCGGTTCGCGATTCGCGAAGGTGGGCGGACGGTCGGCGCGGGCGTCGTCGCGAAGATCATCGCTTGA
>CAXTPX010000337.1:0-4504 GCA_964246005.1 uncultured Burkholderiaceae bacterium
ACACTCCTGCCTGACAGCACGAACGGCCAGCGTTCGGGCCGTTAGCTGTGGACAGTCGGTGCAAAGCCTGTGCGCAGCCGTGGCCTTCGCGTGGACAAGTGCCTGCGTCGAATGGCAAGCACGCAACGATCGCTAAATTTCATCGCGAGCCGCGCTTGCGCGCGTCGTGGCTCGACACTAGACTTAGTGGCAGCGAGGCGTGCCGACCACTACCGGTAGTGGTTTGACTCTTTGGTCTGCGGGCCGCGCGACGAGCGATCGCCGTATAATGCGGATCGCGTTCGGACTGCATCGGAGGGCGGTCCGGGGCCCCGGAACGAGTTCGATCTCGGGGTGTGGCGATGCCGCATCGCGGGTGATCGGACCATGATTCGACGGTGCTCGTGGCAGCAATGGATGACCGCATGCACCGCTCGCCGAAGGGCATTCGCAGTTCGTCTTCAGCGGGTCGCAGCGCGCATCGTCGAACGTCCGATCGACGTTTGCGCAGGACGGTCGAGCGGCATCCCGAGGTGGCATCCGAGGTGGCATCCGGATTGGCGGCTGCTCTTCGGTAAGGTCGTTCACATTGCGCAGCACGAGTCGTGCGCGGCCTCTTGCGAGACGCGGCGGCGGGAACGTTTGGGTCGCGGTGCGCGGCCAGGGCGCTCCAGGGGACCGGATGCCTGACTGGACGGCATCGGCGAGGATCGAGGCAGCACGAGTAGTGCCATTTCAGTAACGGAGAGTCATCGCATGAGTCGGGTCGAGTCAACCGGCGGTCAGCAGCCGCCGCAGAATCAAGCACTGCACAACCAGTCGTTGAGCAGGCCGGTGCAGGCCGCGCCGATGCTGTCCGCCGCTTCGGCGTCGTCGCGCCCCGAGTTCACCGACTACAAGGTGATCCGCCGAAACGGATCGGTCGTCGGCTTCGAGCCGTCGAAGGTCTCGATCGCGATGACCAAGGCATTCCTCGCCGTCAACGGCGGACAGAGCGCGAACTCCGCGCGCGTGCGCGAACTCGTCGAGACGTTGACCGGCTCGGTCGTCACGTCGCTGCTGCGCCGCATGCCGTCGGGCGGCATGTTCCACATCGAGGACATCCAGGATCAGGTCGAACTCGCGCTGATGCGCTCCGGCGAGCACGAGGTGGCGCGGGCCTACGTCCTGTATCGCGAGAAGCGGGCGGCGGATCGCGCCGAGGCGCGCAAGAACAACGCGACGCCCGACGCGCAGTTGCACGTTACCGAGAACGGCGTGCGCGTGCTGTTCGACGCCGGCCGCATCCGTGCGCTCGTCGACGCGGCATGCGATGGACTGAATACGAGCAGCTATCAGGCCGTCAACGCCGACGTCATCGTCGCCGAGACCATCAAGAACCTCTACGACGGCGTGCCGATCGAGGAAGTGCACAAATCCGCGATCCTCGCCGCGCGTTCGCAATTCGAGAAGGACCCGGCCTACAGCATCGTGACCGCGCGCCTGCTGCTGCACACCATTCGCAAGGAGGTGCTCGGCGTCGAGGTCGATCAGTTCGCGATGGCCGAGAAGTACGTCGACTATTTCCCGCAGTTCATCAAGCGCGGCATCGACATCGAGCTGCTCGACGAACGCCTCGCGCAGTTCGATCTGAAGCGGCTCGGCGCCGCGCTCGATTCGAAGCGCGACCTGCAGTTCGGCTACCTCGGACTGCAGACCTTGTACGACCGGTACTTCCTGATCGACCGCGGCGACGCGTACTCGCCGGAAGGTCGTCGGATCGAACTGCCGCAGGCGTTCTTCATGCGTGTCGCGATGGGTCTCGCGTTGAACGAGATCGATCGCGAGACCCGTGCGATCGAGTTCTACGAGCTGATGTCGAGTTTTGACTTCATGAGCTCGACGCCGACGCTGTTCAACGCGGGCACGCGGCATTCGCAGTTGTCGTCCTGCTATCTGTCGACGGTCAACGACGACCTCGACGGCATCTACGAAGCGATCAAGGAGAACGCGTTGCTCGCGAAGTACGCGGGCGGTCTCGGCAACGACTGGACGCCGGTGCGCGCGATGGGCTCGCACATCAAGGGCACCAACGGCGAGTCGCAGGGTGTCGTGCCGTTCCTGAAGGTCGTCAACGACACGGCGGTCGCGGTCAACCAGGGCGGCAAGCGGAAGGGCGCCGTCTGCACGTATCTCGAGACCTGGCACCTCGACATCGAGGAGTTCCTCGACCTGCGCAAGAACACCGGCGACGACCGTCGGCGCACGCACGACATGAACACGGCGAACTGGATTCCCGACCTGTTCATGAAGCGCGTGATGGAGGCGGGGGAGTGGACGCTGTTCTCGCCTTCGGACGTGCCCGACCTGCACGACAAGGTCGGTCGCGCGTTCGAGGAGGCGTACGTGCGCTACGAAGAGCGCACGAAGCGCGGCGACATCCGGTTGTTCAAGACGCTGCCGGCGCTGTCGCTGTGGCGGAAGATGTTGTCGATGCTGTTCGAGACCGGTCATCCGTGGATCACGTTCAAGGACCCTTGCAACATCCGCTCGCCGCAGTCGCATGTCGGCGTCGTGCATTCGTCCAACCTGTGCACCGAGATCACGCTCAACACGAACGAGAGCGAGATCGCGGTCTGCAACCTCGGTTCGGTGAACCTCGTCGCGCACATGACGCGCGACGCGGACGGAAACTGGTCGCTCGATCACGACAAGCTGCAGCGCACGACGCACATCGCGATGCGCATGCTCGACAACGTGATCGACATCAACTATTACGCGGTCAAGAAAGCGCGCGACTCGAACCTGCGTCATCGGCCGGTCGGCCTCGGCATCATGGGCTTCCAGGACTGCCTGCACCTGCAGCGCGTGCCGTACGCGTCCGATGCGGCGGTCGAGTTCGCCGATCGCTCGATGGAGGCGGTCTGCTACTACGCGTACTGGGCCTCGACCGAATTGGCCGAGGAGCGTGGCCGCTACTCGAGCTATCGCGGATCGTTGTGGGATCGCGGCATCCTGCCGCAGGACTCGGTCGACCTGCTGCGTCAGGAACGCGGCGGCTACGTCGAGGTCGACGACAGCGCGTCGATGGACTGGACCGCGCTGCGCGCCCGCATCGCGCAGTTCGGCATGCGCAATTCGAACTGCGTCGCCATCGCACCGACGGCGACGATCTCCAACATCATCGGCGTGTCGGCCTGCATCGAGCCGACCTTCCAGAATGTCTACGTCAAGTCCAACCTGTCGGGCGAGTTCACGATCGTCAACGACTACCTCGTGCGCGACCTGAAGAAGCTCAACCTGTGGGATGAGGTGATGGTCGCCGACCTGAAGTTCTTCGACGGCGGCGTCGCGAAGATCGATCGCATTCCATCGGCGCTGCGCGAGATCTATGCGACCGCGTTCGAGGTCGAGACGCAGTGGCTGGTCGAGGCGGCATCGCGTCGCCAGAAGTGGATCGATCAGGCGCAGTCGCTGAACATCTACATGGCGGGCGCGTCGGGCAAGAAGCTCGACGAGACCTACAAACTCGCGTGGCTACGCGGCCTGAAGACGACCTATTACCTGCGCACGATGTCGGCGTCCAGCGCCGAGAAGTCGACCGGTCGCGGTGGTGAACTCAATGCGGTGGCCGTCGACGGCGGTATGGCGCGCCACTCGGCGGCGGGATCGAGCCCTTACGCCGCGATGCCCGGCCTGCCGGAACCCGAAGTCATGGGGACGGTCTGTCTGATGAAGCCGGGTGATGCGGGCTTCGACGAGTGCGAGGCTTGTCAGTAACCGGCAGTCGCCGAAAAAATACATAGAGGAAATCAGCAATGGCAATGCTTTCGTGGGATGACGAGCCGAGGACACCGGCGGTGCGGGCTGCGGTCGTCCCGATGGCCGAGAAGGGAACGCCGGCGGACGATGCCGTCGTCGCGGGATCGAACGCTTCTCTGGTCGCAGCGTCCATCGGCGCGACATCGAGCGCGGCCGCGAACGATGCGGCCGGTGTTTCGGAAGGGCGCGTGCGTGCGTCGGACAAGCGGATCATCAACGGCTCGACCGACGTCAACCAGCTCGTGCCGTTCAAGTACAAGTGGGCATGGGAAAAGTATCTCGCCGGCTGCGCCAATCACTGGATGCCGCAGGAGATCAACATGTCCCGCGACATCGCGTTGTGGAAGAACCCGAACGGCCTGACGGAAGACGAGCGTCGTGTCGTCAAGCGCAACCTCGGCTTCTTCGTGACGGCCGACTCGCTGGCCGCCAACAACATCGTGCTCGGCACCTATCGCCACATCACGGCACCCGAGTGCCGCCAGTACCTGCTGCGCCAGGCGTTCGAGGAAGCGATCCATACGCACGCGTATCAATACATCGTCGAGTCGCTGGGCCTCGAGGAAGGCGAGATCTTCAACGCGTATCACGAAGTGCCGTCGATCCGGGCGAAGGACGAGTTCCTGATTCCGTTCATCAACACGCTGACGGACCCGGGCTTCCAGACCGGCACGATCGAGAACGACCAGAAGCTGCTGAAGTCGCTGATCGTCTTCTCGTGCCT
>CAXTPX010000338.1:0-4498 GCA_964246005.1 uncultured Burkholderiaceae bacterium
ACCTCGTGGGGATCGCTCCGTCGCGGGCAAGATCGAGTGCAACGCGTGCCCGGTACTGTGCCAGATCAGCGACGGCAAGACCGGGGCGTGCGATCGCTATGCGAACCGGTCGGGTCGCCTGATCCGGGTGGATCCGGTGGTCCTGTTGAGGCGTACGCTGGCCGACGGCGTCGCCGATGTCGTGCCGTTCGCCCCTTCGGCGGGTATCGAGCCGGCTCCCGCGTGCGGCGACGACATCTTCGTGACCGGCATCGGCTCGTCGACGACCTACCCCGACTACAAGCCCGCGCCGTTCATCGTCGGGTCGAAGGCCGACGGCGTCGACATGGTGACCGTCGTCACCGAGGGGATCTTCAGCTACTGCAGCTTCAAGGTGAAGATCGACACCGATCGCTACCTCGGTCCCGAGCAGGCGAACGTGCGCTGCCGCGGCGAAGTCGTCGGCCACGTGACGACGGCCGAGTACGGCTCGCAGATGCTGTCGCTGGGCGGCGTACATCACCTCACCGGCGGCAGCAAGAAGGAAGGACGCGTCACGGTCGAGACGATGGAAGCGCTCGGCAACCGCTTGCCGGTGGAACTCGCGATCGATGGGGGCACGCAGCTGATCGTGCAGGCCGGCCGCGCGCCGGTCGTCGACGGCGTGGAAGAACGCCGCATGCGCGTCGGCTGCGGCTCGGCCACCGTCGGCATCTTCGCGAAGCAGATGGTCGGCCACGCCGACGAGGTGATCGTCGTCGACGATCACATCACCGGCGTCCTGAGCGAGCACCAGGCGGGACGCTGCCTCGACATGCCGCGCTCCGGCGTTCGCCTGCACGGCCGCAGGTCGACGCCGGGCCGCTACTTCCAGGTCGCCAACCCCGGCACCGGCTGGGGCGGCACCGACATCGCCGATCCGCTGTCGATCATCGAGACCTGGGACCCGGCGCACGCGTGGCCGGGACTGCGCTTGCTGATGACGTCGACCACCGGCGAACACGCGTCGTGGTACGTACTCGACGAGACGCTCACGCCGCGCGAGGCGGCCATGCCGGCGCCGGTGCGCGAGGTCGTCGAACGCATCGGCGAGAACTGCGAGCCTTCGCAGTCGACGGTGCTGTTCCTCGCGGGTGCGGGCGGGAGTCTCCGCGCCGGCGTCACCGACAACCCAGTGCTGCTCACGCGCGCGATCAAGCGGGCGCTCGTCAACGTCACGTGCGGCGGCGCGCCGGCGTACGTGTGGCCGGGCGGCGGCATCACGGTGATGGTCGACGTACTGCGGATGCCCGAGCACAGCTTCGGCACCGTGCCGACGCCGGCGATCGTCGCGCCGATCGAGTTCAGCTTGCGGCGAGACGACTACGAGGCGCTCGGCGGGCACATGGGGTACGTGCGCTCGCTCGACGACGTGCTGCGTACGGGTTCATGGCACGACGACGGCGCGCCGACCGCGCGTCGCTGGGTGTCGGCGGCGGCCCACAACCCGTGGCCGCTGGGGCATGCGCCCCTGCTGGGCTGACCACGATGAGCGCGCAGCGAGCACGACTGTCCGATGGCCGTTGGCATTACCAGCACGGACCGATCGACTGCGTGATCGGCGCGAACGGCGATGCAGATGTCGTCGCCGCCGCGCACGAAGCAGCCTGGTTGCGCTTCACGACGATCCTCGAACAACTCGTGGCCGAGTTGCCGATCCTCGGGCAGCACGTCGCAGCGTCGCGCGCACCGCACGGCGTCGTCGCGCGACGCATGTGGTCGGCTTGCCAACCACACGCGGCCACGTTCATCACGCCGATGGCCGCGGTGGCGGGTGCGGTCGCGGACGAACTGATCGCGTGCTATCGACGCGACGGCATCGATCGCGCGTGGGTCAACAACGGCGGCGACATCGCGCTCCATCTCGGCGACGGAACGTCCGTCCGCGTCGGCCTGATCGCGGACTCGTCGAACGTGCGTTGCCTCGATGGAAGCATCGATGTCGATGGTCGCTTCGAGATCCACGCTTCGATGCCGATCCGCGGTGTGGCCACGAGCGGCTGGCGCGGCCGCAGTTTCTCGCTCGGCATCGCCGACAGCGTGACGGTGCTGGCACGGACGGCCGCCGAGGCGGATGCCGCCGCGACGATGATCGCCAACGCGGTCGACGTCGACGACCGGCGCATCGTGCGACGTCCCGCGTCGAGCTTGAAGGACGACAGCGATCTCGGCGATCGGCTCGTCACTGTCGACGTGCCCCCGCTCGGCTCGGACGTCGCACGACGCGCGTTGCGTTCGGGTCTCGTACGCGCGATGGCGTTGCAAGCCGACGGACTGATCGCCTCGTGCATCCTCGTCTGCCAGGGTTTCGCGCGGTCGACTGCAGCGCGTGCTGCGTTGCTGGAGGCCGCATGATCGAAACCCGTCGCGTCCTCACGCACGTCGAGGACATCCATCACGAGTTCGGGCCGCCGCCCGATCGTCCGGTCCGTCGTGGCTTCATCGCGGCCGTCCTGACCAATCCGTTCGCGGGTCGCTATGTCGCCGAGATCGTACCGATGATGGACGCGCTGACGCCGGTCGGCATCGACCTCGCGCATCGTCTCCGCCACGCGATGGACGTGCCGGTCGAGCGCATCGAGAGCTACGGCAAGGGCGCGATCGTCGGCGCCGCCGGCGAGCTCGAGCACGGCGCGTTGTGGCACGTGCCCGGCGGCTATGCGATGCGGGAACTGCTGGGCTGGAAGGGCGACCGGGCTGCGTATGCGAAAGGCGTCGCCGCGCCGCCGCAGGGCCAGACGCGGAACGCGCTCGCGATCGTGCCGGCCACGAAGAAGGTCGGCCCGCCCGGCGTGACGCTCGACGTGCCGCTGACCCACATCAACGCGTCGTATGTCCGCAGCCACTTCGATGCGATCGAGGTGCGCGTACCGGGCGCACCGGCATCCGACGAGATCGTCCTCATCCTCGCGATGACGACGGGCGCGCGCGTCCATCAACGCGTGGGCGGCCTCGCGGCGGAGAACATCGCGCGCTGGGACGGATTGCGATGACATTCCCGGAGAGATGACATGCCCGCCGACATCCGCAAGCTGATCGTGCAAGTCGACGAGACGCGCATCGAGATGGGTCGCACGATCGATCCGCCGACGCGGCGCGCGCTCGCGATGGCCGTGATCGACAACCCGTTCGCGGGGCGTTACGAGGAGAACCTCGACGCCCTGATCGCGATCGGCGAAGAGCTCGGCGGCCTGCTCGGCGACCGGTGCGTCGACGCGCTCGGCATCTCGCCTTCGGATGCACAGAGCTATGGCAAGGCGGCGATCGTGGGGGAGGCCGGCGAGCTCGAGCATGCCGCGGCGATCCTGCATCCGAAGCTCGGGGCGCCGTTGCGCGTCGCGGTCGGCAGTGGTGCAGCGCTGGTGCCATCGGCGAAGAAGCGTGGCGGCCTCGGCACGGCGATCGACGTGCCGCTCGGCCACAAGGACGCCGCGTTCGTGCGCAGCCACTTCGACGCGATGGAGGCACGCGTGTCGGACGCGCCGCGCGCGAACGAGATCGTCGTGGCCGTCGTCGTGACCGACAGCGGTCGCCCGTCGCCGCGCATCGGTGGGTTGCAGGTCGGCGAGATCAAGGGCGAAGATGGGCTGCGATAGCGCCGGGTCTTCGCCACAGCTCGTCGTTCCCGCGGGGACGACGAAATCCAGTTTCTCTTATCGATCCCTTCTGGAGCCCCACCGATGAATCCGTTGCGACGTCGTCTAGCGATCTCCGCCGTAGTGTTCCTGGGCTTCGCGCTGCAAGGCTCGCGCGCCCAGGCCCAATCCACCATCCGCATCGGCGAGATCAACAGCTACAAGGCGCAGCCGGCGTTCCTCGAGCCGTACAAGAAGGGCATGGACCTCGCGGTCGATGAAGTCAACGCCGCCGGCGGCATCGACGGCAGGAAGCTCGAACTGATCACGCGCGACGACAACGCGAGTCCGGGTGACGCGGTCCGCGTCGCCGAGGAGTTGATCTCGCGTGAGAGCGTCGCCGTGCTGGCCGGCGCGTTCCTGTCCAACACCGGCCTCGCGCTGACCGACTTCGCGAAGCAGAAGAAGGTGTTCTACCTCGCGGGCGAGCCGCTGACCGACAAGATCATCTGGGGCAGCGGCAACAAGTACACGTTCCGCCTGCGGCCGGGTACCTACATGCAGGCCGCGATGCTGGTGCCGGAGGCGGTCAAGCTGAAGAAGAAGCGCTGGGCGCTGGTGTATCCGAATTACGAATACGGCCAGTCCGCGGTGGCCGCATTCAAGGAGCTGTTGAAAGCGGCGCAACCGGACGTCGAGTTCGTCGTCGAGCAGACGCCGCCGCTCGGCAAGCTCGACGCGGGCAGCGTCGTGCAGGCGCTGGCCGATGCGAAGCCCGATGCGATCTTCAACGTGCTGTTCGGCGCCGACCTGTCGAAGTTCGTCCGCGAAGGCAACACGCGCGGGTTGTTCCAGGGTCGTGAGGTGGTCAGCGTGTTGACCGGCGAGCCCGAATATCTCGACCC
>CAXTPX010000339.1:0-4492 GCA_964246005.1 uncultured Burkholderiaceae bacterium
CGATGAACACGCCGAAGTCGGTGATCGACTTGATGGCGCCCGAGACCTTGTCGCCCTTCTTGTGGTTGAGCGAGAACTCTTCCCAGGGGTTCGGCTTGCACTGCTTCATGCCGAGGCTGATGCGGCGACGGTCTTCGTCGATCTCGAGGACCATGACTTCGACTTCGTCGCCCAGCGCGACGACCTTGGCCGGCGAGATGTTGCGATTGGTCCAGTCCATCTCGGACACGTGCACCAGGCCCTCGATGCCCTGCTCGACTTCGACGAACGCGCCGTAGTCGGTGATGTTGGTGACCTTGCCGAACAGGCGCGTGCCCGACGGATAGCGGCGCGACAGGCCGACCCACGGGTCTTCGCCGAGCTGCTTGACGCCGAGCGAGACCCGGTTCTTTTCCTGGTCGAACTTGAGGACCTTGGCGGTGATTTCCTGGCCGACCGAGATCAGCTCCGACGGGTGACGCACGCGACGCCATGCGAGGTCGGTGATGTGCAGCAGGCCATCGATGCCGCCCAGGTCCACGAACGCGCCGTAGTCGGTGATGTTCTTGACCACACCGTTGACGATGGTGCCTTCCTTCAGCGTCTCGAGCAGCTTGGCGCGCTCTTCGCCCATCGATGCTTCGACCACCGCGCGTCGTGACACCACGACGTTGTTGCGCTTGCGGTCGAGCTTGATGACCTTGAAGTCGAAGGTCTTGCCTTCGAACGGCGTCGTGTCCTTGACCGGCCGCGTATCGACCAGCGAGCCCGGAAGGAATGCACGGATGCCGTTGGTCATGACGGTCAG
Organism: uncultured Burkholderiaceae bacterium; assembly: GCA_964246005.1. Lineage (GTDB taxonomy): Bacteria > Pseudomonadota > Gammaproteobacteria > Burkholderiales > Burkholderiaceae_D > CAHJXF01. The sequence continues at coordinate 788 of CAXTPX010000339.1, forward strand.
GCCGCCCTTGACCTTGCCGGTGATGGTGCCGGTGATCTGTTCGCCGGAGTCGAGCGCCTTCTCGAGCGCCATCCACGACGCGAGGCGCTTGGCCTTGTCACGCGACAGCAGCGTGTCGCCGAACCCGTTCTCGAGCGATTCGATCGCGACCGAGACGAAGTCGCCCGGGGCCGCTTCGATCTCGCCCATGTCGTTCTTGAATTCTTCGACCGGGATGAAGCTCTCGGACTTGAGGCCCGCGTTCACCACGACGAAATTGAAGTCGATGCGGACGACCTCGGCGGTGATGACTTCGCCGGCGCGCATGTCCTGGTGGGTCAGGCTGTCTTCGAACATCGCTGCGAACGAATCGGGATTCATCGCGGCGTTCTGCTTGGCTTCGGGCGAAGCCAGGTTGGTGATCATTGCCATGTAAGTTTGAAAACCGCGGAACACGCGGACCTTGTTGGGGGTTGAGAAGAAGCTTCCGAGCGACCGGCACTGCATCGAGTGGGGCGATCGACGCTTCCGATCGGCCTCGAGCCTTTCGAGAAGGACAGCGAGGTTAGCAGGAAAGCCTTTCCCGATCAACTGTTTAACCTGGCGCTCAGCCGCTCTTCTCAATCCGGCGAAGGCCGGGGCCCGAGTTCGTGCCGCGCGGACCGACAAGCGACTTGGGCCCCGTCCTGCGCAGGGGGACGACAAACCGAGGATTCGTCGTTCCCGCGGAGGCGGGCCGGTGTCGTTGCTCCATCTTCGTTGCACCCGACGACGCTGGCATCCCGCGCGTCGCCGATGTTTCGGCAGACGAGCGCACTAACGCAGCAACTCGACTGGGAGTGCTAGGCCGAGTCCCCTCGCGCGACGAGCCAGTCGCCGATCGAACGTGGCAAAGACTGCTGCCCGTCCGCTGCGGGCGACGTGCAGCGCGTCGGCGAAGTCGAGGCCGCCGTCGAAAGCGTCGATCGCGGCGAGGACGGCGTCGCGGTCTTCGATCGTGATGTGCTCGATGCTCGCCAGCGCCCTCAGCACCCGCGCAATCGCGGGCACCGACAGCGCGTAGAAGCCGCGGAGGACCCATTCGAGTTCGAGGAGGACCGTCACCGAGACGAACGCCCGCTCGGAGAGCGCGGCGACCGCGGCAGGTCGCTGGCGGACGGCCTCGCCGTCGTCGGCATCGTCGACGAAGAACCGCGCAAGAACGGTCGCGTCGAGTGCTCTCACGGTTTGCCGCGCCGGGTCCGCGCCAGCGTTGATGCCGGATCGAAATCCACAAGACGACGAGGGACACCGCGCGACTTCGCCGCGACCATGCCGGCCAGGCTGGACAGGTCGGTCGTCATCACCGGGCGCACCACCCGCAATTTCACCCCATCCGCTTCCTCGATTGCCTCGAGTTTCGCGCCGACGCCCATGCCGAGCCGGCGCCGCATGGCAGCCGGTAGCACGATCTGGCCTTTCGATGAAACAAGCAGCGTCGACATGGACTTCTCCGACATGGCAGAACGTCGATTGTCAATGGCTTACCAGGTAAGTGGCTCAATACGACGACTCGCGAACAACGGCAGCGGAAAAATGAAACGAGAGGCCAACGCCGTCAGCGACGCACGCCCTTGCTCGCGGCCAGCCCGAGCACGCGACCGATCACGTCCTGCAGCGCGAGCGACGAGCTGTCGATCGTGATCGCGTCGGCCGCCGCGACGAGCGGCGCCACCTTGCGGGTCGCGTCGCGCGCGTCGCGATCGCGAAGCGACTCCCCGATCGCGTCGAGGTCGGCCGGCATCCCGCGCTCGATCAGCTGGCGATGACGTCGATCCGCCCGCGCCGCGACGTCCGCGACGAGGAACACCTTGAGCGTCGCGTCGGGGAAGACGATCGTGCCCATGTCGCGCCCGTCGGCGACGAGGCCGGGTGCTCGCAGGAACGCCCGCTGACGTGCGAGCAGCGCGGTGCGCAGCGCCGGGAACGGCGCGATCGCCGACGCGAGGTTGCCGATCCGTTCGTCACGGATCTCGTCGGTCACGTCGCGATCGTCCATGAAGATGCGGCTCGCGGTGAAGCGCGGCTCGAGCGCGAGCGCGCACGCCGCGAGGTCGGCCTCGTCGTCGAGATCGATCCCCTGACGTTCGGCGTCGAGCGCCGTCAGCCGGTACAGCGCACCGCTGTCGAGGACGTGGAAGCCGAGCGCGGCCGCCACGCCGTCCGCGACGCTGCCCTTGCCCGACGCGGTCGGCCCGTCGATCGTGATGACGGGGATGTGTGCTTCTTCAGGCATGCGCAGGGGCCGGAACCACGTCGAACAAGGTCTCGAAGCGTTCGAAGTAATCGGGGAAGGTCTTGGCCACGCAGTCGGGGTCCTCGATGCGGACCGGCACGCCGAGGAAACGCGTCAACGAGAAGCACATCGCGATGCGGTGGTCGTCGTAGGTGGACACGCTGATCGGCTCGCCGCGCACGGCGTGTTCGACGAGCCGCGCTTCGGCCGCGTTCGACAGCGGCGACACCCGCAGCCAGTCGTGTCCGGTCTCGACCGTCGCCCCGAAGCGGCCGAGCTCGGTGGCCATCGCCGCGAGACGATCGGTCTCCTTGACGCGCCAACTGCCGATGTTGCGCAGCGTCGACGGCGCGTCGGCGAAGAGCGCGAGGACCGCGACGGTCATCGCCGCATCGGGAATATCGTTGAAGTCGGCGTCGATCGCGCGGAGCCGGAAGTGCCTTTGCCGGCTGAACGCCGCGCCCGGCGATCGCACCTCGGTCGCGTCGCCGGTCTGCGCGACCTGCGCACCCATCGCGATCAGCACGTCGACGAAGCGTGCATCGCCCTGCAGGCTGTCACGGCCGATGCCTTCCACGCGCACCGGACCGCCACCCAGCAAGCCCGTCGCGAGGAGGCACGCGGCCGACGATGCGTCGCCTTCGACGGAGAACCTGCCCGGGCTGACGTAACGCGCACCACGGGCCACGTCGAACGAGGGTCCGGCGTGTTCGTCGACGGCCACGCCGAAGCGTCGCATCAGCGCGATCGTCAGGTCGATGTACGGTCGGGAGATCAAGCGACCTTCGACTTCGATCGACAGATCGGCATCGCGCGCCAGCATCGGCGCGGCCTGAAGCAGGCCGGTGAGGAACTGGCTCGACGCGCTCGCATCGACGCGCAGCCGACGACGACCCCGGTCGGGCGCGTTGAGTGCGGACGGTTCGACGATCAGCGGGGGGAAGCCGGTCTTCGTTCCGTACGCGATGCGCGCGCCGGCATCGGTCAACGCTTCGACGAGGTCACCGATCGGTCGCTCGTGCATGCGCGCGACGCCGGACAAGCGAGAGCGCCCGCCCGAGAACGCCAGTGCCGCCGTCAGCGTGCGGATCGAAAGGCCCGAGTTGCCGACGAACACGTCGGCGTCGCGGTTCGGGAAGGTCGCGCTGCCGTCGATGCGCAGCGTCGTGGCCTCGAGTTCGTCGATCTTCACGCCGAGCGAGCGCAGCGCGTCGATCATCACGGTCGTGTCGTCCGAGCGCAGCAAGCCGTCGACGACGGTCTTGCCGTCGGCCAGTGCCGCGAGCAGCAGCGCGCGGATCGAGATGCTCTTCGAGCCCGGCACGCGGATCGTGCCGCGCGCCCGGGTCGCGGGCCGCAGGTCGACGTGGGGACGCCGACTCATGCAGAGACGACGACGTGCCGCGTCCGATTGCGCCACAGCACCGCGACGATCGCCATGTTGACGATGA
>CAXTPX010000340.1:0-4492 GCA_964246005.1 uncultured Burkholderiaceae bacterium
GGCCGAGCTCGTGGCCGGGCCGACCTTCGCGCACGGCATCACGAAGACGATGCTCCACCAGGAATGGAACATGAGCATCGAGCAGGCAATCGAGGCCGAGGCGCAGGCGCAGGCGCTGTGCATGCAGACCGAGGATTTCCGGCGCGCCTTCGATGCGTTCGCGGCCCGGCAGAAGCCGGTCTTCGAAGGCAACTGACCCTTCGCAGCTTCCATGGAAACCGGCCATGACTGACCCGACACGATCCACGACCAGCCACTGGATCGACGTTACGTCCTTCGACGGCCAGCGCTTCGGCGCCTGGCTCGCACTGCCCGCGGAGACGCCGAAGAAGGAGCCCGCGCCCGGCATCGTCGTCCTGCAGGAGATCTGGGGCGTCAACGCGCACATCCGCGCAGTCGCGGAACAATACGCGGCCGATGGCTACGTGGCGCTCGCGCCCGATCTCTTCTGGCGACTGAAGACGCGCGTGGACCTGCGTTACGACGAGGCCGACACGCGACAGGCGTTCGCCTATCGGAAGGCGATCGACCTCGAGCTGGCCGATCGCGACATCGCGTCCACCGTCGATGCGTTGCGTGCGATGGAAGGCGTGGCCGGCGGGATCGCTGCCATCGGCTACTGCATGGGCGGCATGCTCGCGTACCGGGCTGCGGCCAAGGCCGGGATCGACTGCGCCGTCTGCTACTACGGTGGCGGCATCGCGCAGCAGCTCGAGCTCGTGCCGTCGATCGCGATTCCGATGGCGTTCCACTTCGGCGAGAAGGACGCGCACATCACGGCGGACCAGGTCGACGCGATCAAGGCCGCGCTGGCCGATCGTGACGACGTTCGCATCGACACGTACGTCGACGCGGACCACGGCTTCAACTGCTGGGCGCGACCGAGCTATCACCAGCGTTCCGCCGCACTCGCGCACGGCAGGTCGCTGGCCTTCCTGTCGACCCACCTCGGCGGCTGACCGCGCGATGCCGGCCACGCGGACCGCCCATCTCGACTGGCCGTTCTTCGACGCGCCGCATCGGGCGCTCGCCGATGGGCTCGGCCGTTGGGCAGGCGACTCGCTGCATCACGTCGACGATGCGTCGCGCGACGCCAACGACGCACGCTGCCGTGGTCTGGTGAAGACGCTCGGCAACGCGGGATGGATGCGTTACGCGGTGCCCGCCCGCTTCGGCGGGGCGCTCGACGAACTCGACTCGCGCGCGCTCTGCATCGTGCGCGAGACGCTCGCGTATCACGACGGGCTGGCGGACTTCGCGTTCGCGATGCAGGGGCTCGGGTCGGGTTCGATCACGCTCGCCGGCAACGACGCATTGCAGCGCGCTTACCTGTCCCGCGTGGCATCGGGCGAAGCGATCGCGGCGTTCGCGTTGTCGGAGCCGGACGCCGGTTCCGACGTGGCGGCGATGCGCACGCGGGCCGTGCCCGACGGGGACGGTTTCGTCCTCGACGGCTGCAAGACCTGGATTTCGAACGGCGGCATCGCGGACTTCTACACGGTATTCGCGCGCACCTCCGACGAACCCGGTGCGCGCGGCATCAGCGCGTTCGTCGTCGACGCGACGACCCCCGGACTCGAGATCGCGGAACGCATCGACGTGATCGCGCCGCATCCGCTCGCCACGCTTCGCTTCACGGGCTGCCGCGTTCCGCCGACCCACCTGCTCGGCCCGGTCGGCCAGGGCTTCAAGGTCGCGATGCGAACGCTCGACATCTTCCGTGCATCGGTCGCCGCTGCGGCCCTCGGTTTCGCGCGCCGCGCGTTCGACGAGGCGCTCGCCCATGCGCGATCGCGCCGCATGTTCGGGCACACGCTCGCCGACTTCCAGCTCACGCAGGCGACGCTCGCCGACATGGCGACCGACATCGACGCCGCGGCGTTGCTGACGTATCGCGCCGCGTGGCAGCGCGATGTCCTGCAGGCGAATGCGACGCGCGAAGCGGCGATGGCGAAGCTGACCGCGACCGAGAACGCGCAACGCGTGATCGATCGCGCGGTCCAGTTGTTCGGGGGCTCGGGCGTGGCGAAGGGCAACATCGTCGAATCGCTCTATCGCGAAATTCGCGCGCTGCGCATCTACGAAGGCGCGAGCGAAGTGCAGCGACTGATCATCGGGCGCGAGCTCCTGAAGGAGGCGCCCGGGTCCGTCGCCACGCACGAGGTCCATCAGCAGGCCGCATGAATTGATCGAACTAGGGCCTGTTCACACTTCAAACATGAGTGCGAAGCCTGCTTCCCTTCGGGTGAGCTCATGGTTGTAGTGTGAACAGGCCCTATCCACGCCCCGGGAGCGGCATGAACGGCATCGACGACGGCAGACCGGACGCGACCTACACCGCCCACCTCGACACCTTCGCGGCGGATCATCTGCCGCCGCGCGAACAGTGGCCCGAGTTCCGCTTCGAACTTCCGGAGTTGCAGTACCCGCAACACCTGAACTGCGGCGATGCGCTGCTCGACGCGCAGGTGCGCCGCGGTCACGGAGCGCGGCGGGCGGTCGGCGCGATGGTGGATGGCGACCCGGTGTTCGCGAATTACGAGCAATTGCTCGCACAGGCCAACCGCATCGCGAACGTCCTGGTCGACGACCTCGGTCTCGTGCCCGGCAACCGCGTGCTGCTGCGCGCCCCGAACAATCCGATGATGGCCGCGTGCTGGCTCGCGGTCCTGAAGGCCGGCCTGATCGCCGTGCCGACGATGCCGTTGCTGCGCGCGAAGGAACTCCACCAGATCATCGTGAAGGCACGGGTCGCGACCGCGCTCTGCGACGCGGCGCTCGCCGACGAGATCTCGCACTGCCTCGACCCGTCGAGCGAGCACTACGCGTCGGGGCTGATGCGCGTCGTGCTGTTCAACGGCGAGCCCTCGGCGCGCACGGCCCACGAGCCGACGCTCGAGGCACTGTGCGAACGGCAATCGGCGACCTTCGCCAACGTCGACACGTCGCGCGACGACGTCTGCATGCTGGCCTTCACATCGGGCACCACCGGCGAGCCGAAGGCGACGATGCACTTCCATCGCGACGTGATGGCGATGTGCGACACGTTCTGCCGCCACGTGCTGCGTCCCGGACCCGACGACGTCTTCATCGGCACGCCGCCCCTCGCCTTCACGTTCGGCCTCGGCGGCATGCTGTGCTTCCCGCTGTGGGCCGGCGCCGCGACCTTCCTCGTCGAACGCGCGACGCCCGAATCGCTGCTGGCGCTGATCGGCAGGTCGGGCGCGACGATCGTGTTCACCGCGCCGACCTTCTATCGGCAGATGGCGTCGCTGCTGCGTGCCGGTGGCCGGCAGGCGTCGATCGCGACGCTCGCGAAATCGGTGTCGGCCGGCGAGGCGCTGCCCGATGCGACGCGCCAATTGTGGAAGAGCGCGACCGGCATCGAGATGATCGACGGGATCGGCGGCACCGAGGTGATGCACATCTACATCTCGGCCGCGGACGGCGACGTGCGACGCGGCGCGATCGGCAAGGTGGTCCCGGGGTTCGACGCGATGATCGTCGACGACGCGATGCAGCCGCTGCCGGTCGGCACGGTCGGGCGCCTCGCGTTGAAGGGACCGACCGGCTGTCGCTACCTGGCCGACGTGCGCCAGATGGACTACGTGAAGAACGGCTGGAACCTGCCGGGCGACGCGTTCTCGATGGATGCCGACGGCTACTTCTTCTATCAGGCGCGGACCGACGACATGATCGTCTCGGCCGGCTACAACATCGCCGGGCCCGAGGTCGAATCCGCGCTGCTCGCGCACGATGCCGTCGCGGAGTGCGGCGTCGTCGGCGTCCACGACGAAGCGCGCGGCCAGGTCGTCAAGGCCTTCGTGGTGCTGCGCGAAGGGCACGCGCCGAGCCATGAACTGGTCGTCGCGTTGCAGACCTTCGTGAAGGCGACGGTCGCGCCGTACAAGTATCCCCGGCAGATCGAGTTCGTCAGCGTGCTGCCGCGCACCGAGACCGGCAAGCTGCAGCGCTTCCGGCTGCGGAGCGAAGTGACGCCGCGTTGAATCGCAACGAGCGATGCGCGGTGGGCTTCACAGGTGCGCCTGCAACTGTTGCAGCTCGAGGCGACAAGCTTCGCTGAAGCTTCGCAGCGGATCGGACGGCCTGCCGTCCGGGCGTGCGTGCATCTCGGCGATCGTGATCTTCGGGCGGAAATATTGGTCGATGATCAGCCCGATCGTCGTCTCGCACGCGCTCACCACCGCATCCGATGCGGTCAGCCTGATGCGATTCTGCAGCGCATAGACCTGCACCAGCACCAGCGGACTATCGAGGCTGCCGTCGAGCGCATCGATCGACAGCTTCGAACATTCGGCGATGAATTCGGCATAGACCGTCTCCCGCTTTCGGATCTCGGCCGCCGTCCGTTCGCGACGACCCTGGGCCTGCTGCGTGAACCACGCCGTCGCGATCGACGCGGTCCCGCCGACCAGCGAACCGCAGACCGCCGACACGGCACTGATGATGGCGGGATCCATTCGGTCTGCCC
>CAXTPX010000341.1:0-4488 GCA_964246005.1 uncultured Burkholderiaceae bacterium
CTGCTTCGACCTGTCGTCGGGCAGGTCTCGACAGCGGGCGGCAATTTCGTCGAAGCGCAGCGAACAGGGATGCATGTCACACGGCTTCAGAGGGCTGGGACAGCACAGCCTGCCCTCGAGGATTCGTCGGATCTGTTCGATGGCGCACGCCAGACGGCGTTTGCCGCGATCGCCGTTCGCGGGTCGCTCCCGGAGCCCCGGGCGCTGCGGCAACACGCCTGCGAGGCGGTGCGCTGCATCGAGCCGTTCGCGCGATCGCTTGCCGTAGAACCGGACTTTGAGGACGACGCGGCAGCGCATCGCCCGCAAGAGCAATTTCGCCACGAGGAGTCGCCGTGCGACCCACCGCCCTCAGCCTGCCTGGTCTCGCAAGCGATCTTCGTTCTCGCCTCGAATCGCCGCTTCGGCGTGTGACCAGGCCGCAGCGCCTTCCCGTAAAGCTCCCAGTCGAAGATCAAGACGGGCGCGCTCGACCCGCTGTAGCGATCCTTGCTCAGGTCCTCCTGTCTCGACATGACCAGAGATCCACCTGCGCAGGCGTGGCAACGTCGTCGAGCTTGAAGTAGAACTTCTCGCTGTCGAAGTCGCCGACGGTGCAATCGATCTCACGGCCCACGGTGATCGTGCCGACGACGTCGCGGACGCCGTTGCGGTTGAAGGCTTAGACCTGCTCGCCCGACCAGAAGCCATTCGCATCGTCGTCCCGGAAGTCGTTGTAGCGACCGGCGATCTGCGGAAGCGCCAGGAGCTCGAGGAGCTTCGACGCCGGGGGGAGCGGCTTGCGGCTTGTCCCGAAAGTACACGCCGCGTTCGGCACGCGTCAGCGACTCGCTCCAGAACGACCGCAGGGCATCCATGCAGGCCTCCGCAGCATCGCCGTTGTCATCGAACACCGGGACGAAGGGTTGCCCCCAAGGCGATATCCGGCACTCAGGATGACCGCCGAAGCTGCAGGCGCATCGGCCTTGTACGCTGGGACGAAGAGCGTGAGCCCATCGGGGCGTGCCGCATGGATGTGATCGCCATTGTCTTCCGCGGCGGCCGTATCGCGAAGATGAATGTGACGTCGTCGCTCGCCATCTCCAGACGCATGGATGCCTTCGCGTCGGAAGCGATGATGCGCATCAGCGTGACGAAGTTGTCGAGCTGTGCCTCGAAGCTCTCGCGGTCGTCGACGTCGGCCGCGGCGAATATTTGCGGAACTGCGGCAAGCACTTCTTCGCGACGCTCGGCCCGCGTCTTGACCTCGATCGGTCACGCACCACGCGGCGGCCGGCTTTCAGCGCTTCGACGACGGCATGGCGGCTGACCATCGCGACCAGCTGGTGATGCGGTCCTGACACCGGTTCTCCGTCACGTCGTCGACGAAGATCCCTTCAACGACGCGAAAGTCGTAGGGCTCTTCAGTGCGATCGAGCTTCTCGCCATCGATCAACGCGTAGCGCGCCGCGATGCGCTTGCGCTCGTACTCGAAGTGGTACTCGTCGGTTGCGACGAACACCGTCGCCGTCGTCTGTCCCTCGACCGTCAGGTCACCGTGGTTGTAGTCGCCCCGGAACACGTCACCCACCTGGAGGTCGCCGGTCACGTAGACCTCCTGGCCTCCCACGACCGCCCACTACGCGACGAGGTCGCCGAGCACGATCAGCCCGACACCCCCATCAATCTCGTCGGAAAAGATGCTGGTCGCCACCAGGCTGCCTCGACCAACACGATCGAGAGGGACTCGGCGACCTTCGGCTCGACCTGCATCCCGATGGGGGCGGCGCACCGAAGGCCCAGGTCCGGGAGCCGGCCCAGCGGATTCTGCCGATCGCGCCCCGAGTTTGCGATACTCGCGGCGTAGCCCGTCGTGTCATTCACAGGCAAGCCGTGCGAGCGGGTAGCGCGCGACCCCGACCGGTTTTCCAACGCTCTTGCATCAGCACCGGATGGAACGAAGCGCATCGCCCACGCTGCCATTGCGCGTCATGGCGGTCGATGACCACCAACTCCTGCGCGAGGGCATCGCGGGCGTCATCGAAGACGAGCCGGGAATGGTGCTGGTGGGCGAAGCCTCGAACGGTACCGAAGCGATTCGCCTCTTCCGCGAACATCGCCCGGACGTCACGCTGATGGACCTGCGTCTGCCCGACATGACGGGGATCGATGCGATGGTGGAGATCCTTCGCCACAGTCCTCGCGCCCGGGTCATCATCCTGACGACGTATCGAGGCGACGCGCAAGCGCAACGAGCGTTGAACGCCGGCGCCGCCGGTTACCTCCTGAAGGACACGATGCGCAAGGAACTCGTCAACACCATTCGACTGGTGCATGACGGCGTCCTCCACGTGCCGGCGGAGATCGCTTCCGACATCGCCCGCCATTTCGCGAGCGACGCCTTGTCCGGCCGCGAAGTGGAAGTGCTGCGGCTCGTCGCCGACGGCAACTCGAACAAGGGCGTCGCCAGCCGGCTTCGAGTCACCGAAGACGCGATCAAGGGGCACATGAAGAGCATCCTCGCCAAGCTGCAGGCGAACGACCGCACGCACGCGGTGACGATCGCCCTACAGCGCGGCATCATCGATCTGTAAAGGCCACGACCGTTCAGGCGCCCCGACCGCGTCTCGCCCGGGCCCGGTATCCGAGCACGCGCCGCCACCGGGACAGCGGCTGCGAACGCTCGACGAAGTAGACGCTCGCAGCGGCGATCGCGAGCGTCACCAACGTACCGGCCCCTGCACTGCTGTTGATCTCCAGGCGCCCACCGATCGCGTCGGCGCGCTCGCGCATCGAGGCGAGTCCCCAGTGGCCCTCGCGGCCGCGGACCGTCATGGCGTCGGAAATCCCGATGCCGTCGTCGACGATCGTGACATGCAGTGCGGACGATTCGAACGCGATGTTCGCTTCGATGCGCGACGCCTTCGAATGCGCGATGGCATTGGTCAGCGCCTCGCGCACGATCATCACGAGCTCGGCACCGACCGGCCCGTCGATGAGCCGGGCCGCCCCGCTGGTCGTCATCGACAACCGGCTCGAACCGTCGAGCTCGTCGAGTTCGGCGACGATCGGCGCGAGCGAAGCGGCCAGGTCCATCGTCGCCTCCTCGTCGGTCCGCAGTTTCTGGACCCGCTGGCGGCTCTCCCTGATCACTTCGTCGGCCCGGTCGAGTGCGCGTTCCATCAGTTCGCGCGCCGGCTCGGTCGGCGGGATGCGTCTGGTGGCGCGCTGGAACCGAAGGATCAGCCCCTGCGTACTTTGCAGCAGCGTGTCGTGCAGTTCGCGCGCGATGCGAATGCGTTCCTGGTTCTGGATGGCCGCGTTGCTGCGCTCGGTGGCTGCGGCCTGACGCAGCCGTACGACGTAGAACCCGTACAACGTCAAGGCGGCCATGCCGATGCAGAGCAACAGGAACCATCGGGTCTGGTAATAGAGCGGCTGAATGTTGAAGTCGAGCGACGCGTCGCGCTCGTCCCAGCGCCCGTCGCTATCGGCTGACCTGACATGGAAACGGTATGGCCCGGGCGGAAGGTCCGTGTAGAAAGCCTCACGCCGTGTGCCCGCATCTTTCCAGGCTGTGTCTCTCCCATCGAGGCGATACTGGAAGACGATCCGTTGCGGCGCGATGAAGCTGAGCGCCGTGTAGCGGATCGACAGATCCCTCGTCCCCGCCACCAACGTCACTCGAGGCGTCAACGCCTGTGCCGTCCGATCGGCGGTCATTTCCTCGATGCGGACCGGCGGCGCCGGCCGGGTCGTCAGTGCGGCAGGATCGAACACTTCGGCCGCGGTTCCGTTCGCGAACCACAATCGGCCGTCCCGGCCCTGGGACGCATGGGGCCGGAAGTAAGGACGCCCCGGCTGCACGCCGTCGGTCGTGTCGAGCAGGCGCACCTTGATACGGGTCTCAGGGGCGCCGAGCCACCGATCGAATTCGACGGCATCGATCGTGATGATTCCGCATTCCGCGGCGATGTACACCGTCGCAGCCGCGTCGCGCAGAACGGTATTGGCCTGTTGGCATGGCAGCCCGTGCGCCGCGTCCAGCCGTCGGCGAACCGCACCGCGCTGTACCGTCACGCCGGCACTCGTGGCGACCAGAAGCGCATCCCAGCCTTCGACGTACAAGTCGACGACGGGTTTGTTCTCGGACGGATCGTGCAGCACCGGGGCGACGTGGCCGCCCTCGACACGCGCCCAACCGCCCTTCTGGAAACCCATCCAGACGCCGCCCGACGGAGAACCCGCAACGACCGAGACGACATCGTCGCCGATCCTGCGCGGCCGCTCGTCGACCACGATTCCGTCGACGATGCGCAGGAGGCGCCCGTTGACGCCGACGGTCATCGCATAAATGTCGCCGTTGGTGTCCTCGGCCATCGACTGGACCGCGCCCACCGGCCCCTGCTCGCGATCCGGGATCAGTCGCAGCCGTTCGTGCTCGACGATGCCTAGTTCGTTGCTGACGCCGATCCAGATCCGGCCTTCGTGATCCTCCAGGAGCGCGCT
>CAXTPX010000342.1:0-4474 GCA_964246005.1 uncultured Burkholderiaceae bacterium
GGTTTCGGCAGCGCGGCGATCGCTGGCGCAGCTACCTGGCGTCGAAACGGTCGATGTGGACACGGAGTGGCTCGCGACGGTCGAGCGCTGGCAGGCGCTCGCCGCATCGGGATCCCGGGTCGCGCTTGCGGTGCTATTCCCCCTTGCCTGGGTGACGTTGGGCTGTCTGTTCTTCCTCGCCGGTCGCGCATTCGGGGGGGTACCGCTGCAAGGCCCGCGCGCGGGCGCCGCGGCCATCGTCGGGGTCCTGGTTGGTCTGGCCACATTGCTGACGTCCGGGGCTTTTCTCGCCGTCGCTACATTCAGTGTGCAATCGGTCGGTGTGGACTGGAAACCGATCGCGATCCGCGTTGGTCAGATGTCGAGTGCGTCCACGGTCGGCTTGATCGTCAGCGTCGTGTTGCTGGCGACCGCGGTTATAGCCGCGACCGGACGCCCCCGATAGGGTCAGACGATCATCTTTTCATTGGGTGCAGGCATGAACTATTACAAGTCCAGCAGGTCTGAAGTTAGCACTCGAAACACCGGAGTGCTAAGATTTGCAGCGAAAGGACATATCCATGGCTGAATTTGCTTTGTCGAAGGATTGGGGTTTCGGACGGCCGGGTACCGCTGGCGCCGGCTCGATGATGATGGCCGTCGCGAATCCCGGCTCGCTCGGGACGATCGATTCGTACATCCAGGCTGTTAACCGCCTGCCGCTGTTGTCGGCAGAGGAAGAGCACGACTACGCCGTCCGCCTGCGCGACGATGAGGATCTCGAAGCGGCGCGTCGACTGGTGCTCTCGCACCTGCGACTGGTCGTGTCGCTCGCGCGTGGCTACCTTGGCTACGGCCTGCCGCACAGCGACCTGATCCAGGAGGGCAACGTCGGCCTGATGAAGGCGGTCAAGCGCTTCGATCCGGACCGTGGCGTTCGACTCGTGTCGTTCGCGATGCACTGGATCAAGGCCGAGATGCACGAGTACATCCTCAAGAACTGGAGGCTCGTGAAGGTCGCGACGACGAAGGCGCAGCGGAAGCTCTTCTTCAACCTGCGCTCGCACAAGACCGGCCTGCAGACGTTCACGCCGGCCGAGGTCGACGCGCTGGCGAAGGAGCTGAATGTCAAGCGCGAGGAAGTGATCGAGATGGAGACGCGCCTGTCGGGCGGCGATATCGCGCTCGAAGGGCAGATCGACGACGGCGAGGAGGACTTCGCGCCGATCGCTTATCTGAAGGACGAGAACAACGAGCCGACGCAGGTTCTCGAGGGAAAGCGCAGGGATCGCATGCAGACCGACGGCATCGCCGCGGCGCTCGACAAGCTCGACACCCGCAGTCGTCGCATCGTCGAAGCGCGCTGGCTGGCGGAAGACGTCGACGGCAAGGTCGGCAGCGCCACGCTGCACGACCTGGCCGGCGAATTCGGCGTTTCGGCCGAGCGGATCCGTCAGATCGAAGTCGCTGCGATGAAGAAGATGAAGGTGGCGTTGGCCGCTTACCAGTAAGGCACTCGGACCCGGCCGGACGAAAGCCCCTGCGAAGGGGCTTTTCGTTAGGGCAGCACGGATTCGGCGGCGTACAGGTCCTCCACCCGTTCGCGTCGCCGAACGAGATGGAGGTCAGCCCCGTCGACGATGATCTCCGCGGCGCGTGGCCGGCTGTTGTAGTTCGACGCCATCGCCATGCCGTACGCGCCGGCCGACAGGAGCGCCAGCAGGTCACCTTCGGCAAGCGAAAGCAGGCGCGCGCGGGCGAGCCAGTCGCCCGATTCGCAGACCGGGCCGACGAGGTCCCACGACATGGCGGGGAGGTCGGACGACCGCCGGACGGGCACCACCCGATGCCAGGCCTCGTAGAGCGCCGGCCGCAACAGGTCATTCATCGCCGCATCGACGATCGCGAAATTCTTCGTGGCGCCGGGTTTCAGCACCAGCGTGCGCGTTAGCAGCGCGCCTGCATTGCCGACCAGCGATCGACCGGGCTCGAACAACAATCTGATCGGCTTCCCGCCGTGGCGCGCCTCGCGCCACCCGTCGACGCGTGCGAACACCCGATGCAGATAGTCGGCAACGTCGATCGATTCTCCCGATCCCTCGTCGCCATAGCGGATGCCGATGCCGCCACCCAGGTCGAGATGCGAAATGTCGATGCCGGCGTCGTCGAGCGCGTCGACCAGGGGGATCAGCTTGTCGAGCGAGTCTAGCAGCGGCTCGGCCGCGAGCAGCTGCGAGCCGATGTGGCAGTCGACGCCGACGATCGAGAGCTCCGGCATCGCCGCCATCGCGCGATAGGCGTCGATCGCCTCGCCGTACGCAACGCCGAATTTGCTCTCGGCGAGGCCGGTCGCGATGTACGGATGCGTACGCGCATCGACGTCGGGATTGACGCGCAGCGAGACGGGAGCGCGCCTGCCCGAGAGCCGCGCGACGTCCGCGAGCTGGCGCGCCTCCGAAAGCGATTCGACGTTGAAACAGCCGATGCCGACCTCGAGCGCCCGCCGCATTTCCGCGGCGCTCTTGCCGACCCCCGAGAAGATCACCCGTTCCGGGCGGCCGCCGACGGTGAGCACGCGCTCGAGCTCTCCGCCGGAAACGATGTCGAACCCGGCGCCGGCCTTCGCGAACAGGTCGAGGATCGCGAGGTTCGAATTCGCCTTGACCGCGTAGCAGATCATCGATCCACCGCGACGGTCGCGCTCGCCGAGCGGCGCGGCATACGCCGCGTAGGCATCGAGGAGCGCGGTCCGCGAGTAGACGTAGGCCGGCGTGCCGAATCGCTCCGCGATCGCAGCCGCGGGAACGTCCTCGATGAAGAGCTGGCCGTCGCGATAGGCGAACTGCGGCGGCAAGTGCGGCTGCCCCGGCTGCGACATCATCGGCGCTTGTCGGGGTTTTCTTTGTCGGGGAGATACAGCGGACCACGCTGGCCACAGGCCGCGAGTCCGGCCGAGAGCGTGCCGAGCAGCACCGCTACAATCAGCGCCCGCGTGATCGACTTCACGGCTCTGTCGCGCGGCATGGCGGTCTCGGTGGAAAAAAGGCGTCGGAGTCTAGCATGGGCGAAATCACGCGATCGATGGATTCTCTCGGGCAAACCGAAGCGCTGCTCGCGAGGCTGGAAAGCGCGGCGGACCAGGTCGCCGACGACCTCGACATCGACGTCCTCCGCGCCGGCAACGTCATCACGCTGGCGTTCGAGAACGGCCACCGCATCATCGTCAACAGTCAGGAGGCCCTGCAGGAAATCTGGGTCGCTGCGCGGTCCGGCGGCTTCCACTACCGCCGCGACGACGCGACCGGCCAGTGGCTCGACACGCGTTCCGGCGAGGATCTGCGCATCGTGCTGTCGCGGCTGATCGAGATCGAGACCGGCGTCGCGTCGACACTGCGCATGTAGGGTCGTCAGGTCCCGAAGCTCTTCTCTCGCGGATCCTCGTATTTCGGCGTCACCGGGCGCGAAGGCTCGGCGGGCGGCGTCTCGTCCCGCGGCAGCGCCGGACTGTCCGGCGTCGTCGGCGCGCTGCCGTTGTCGGTCGGGGGCATCGGGTCGTCGAGCCCGAGCGAGGCCACACCTTGTCCCGGCTGGTTCTCGACGTAATACACCTCGCCGGAGACGTTGACGACGCCGGGCGGCATCACGCGTTCCTTCTCCGCCACGCCCTTCAGCGCCTTCGTCATGTAGCCGAGCCAGATCGGCAGGGCGAGGCCACCGCCGGTCTCGCGATCCCCGAGCGACTTCGGCTGGTCGAACCCGATCCACGCGATCCCGACGATGTTGTCGTTGCTGTAGCCGGCGAACCACGCGTCGTGCGAATCGTTGGTCGTGCCGGTCTTGCCGGCGAGGTCGTTGCGCTTCAGGACGGCAGTGATGCGCGCGGCGGTGCCGTAGCGCGCGACCGTCCGCAACAGGCTGTCGGTCACGAACGCGTTGCGGGCATCGATGACGCGGTTGGCCTCGTCGCCCGCCACCATCCGGTCGACCCGCGCCACGTCCCGGCCCGCGCTGTCGGTGATGCGCGCGATGAAGTACGGGTTGACCTTGTACCCGCCGTTGGCGAACACCGAATAGGCGCCCGCCATCTGCCAGGCGGTCACCGAGCCGGCACCGAGCGCCATCGGCAGATAGGCCGGGTGCTTGGCCGCGTCGAAGCCGAAGCGCGGCAACGTCGACTGCACGTAGCGCGGGCCGATCGCCTGCAGCAGGCGGATCGACACCATGTTCTTCGACTTCGCGAGCGCCTGGCGGAGCGCCATCGGCCCGTCGAACTTGCCGTCGTAGTTCTTCGGGTCCCACGACTGGCTTCCAGTCACCGCCGCATCGACGTGCACGGGCGCATCGTTGACGACCGTCGCCGGCGTGAAGCCGCGTTCGAGCGCAGCCGAATAGATGAACGGCTTGAAGCTGGACCCCGGCTGGCGCCACGCCATCGTCACGTGGTTGAACTTGTTGCGGTTGTAGTCGAAGCCGCCGACCAGCGCGCGGACGGCAC
>CAXTPX010000343.1:0-4461 GCA_964246005.1 uncultured Burkholderiaceae bacterium
GAAGTAGGACGCGAGTGCATGCGCGTTGCCGAGCGAGTCGTAGACCGAGGTCGACGTCGCGAAATTGTAAGTCGTCGAATCGGTCGGGTCGAACGTCGTCGTGATCGCGGCGGCACGCGAGTCGAGGCCGACGGTGGCGTCGACCTTCGTGGTCGAACTCGGCGTCACGTCGGCCTGCGAGATCTGCAGCTCCCCCGGCGATGCGGTCGGAAGGATGCCGGAAGGACCGGCCGCATAACCGGTCAGCTTCCCGCCGTTGTCGTTGACGATGTAGCCGTCCTTGTCGAGGTGGAACTGGCCGTTGCGGCTGAAGTTGATCGCGCCGTTGTCCGACAGGCGGAAGAAGCCGGCGCCGTTGATTGCCAGGTCGAGCGGATTCGACGTGGTGGTCAGCGAACCCTGCGAGAACGACTGGTCGACGCCGGAGACGCGCGTCCCGATCCCCGCCGTGTTCTCGCCAATCAGCGCGCCGGCCGCCGCGTAGACGTCCGCGAAGTGCGCGGTGGACGTCTTGAAGCCCACGGTGGCGACGTTGGCGACGTTGTTGCCGATCACGTCGAGATTCTTGGCCGCGGCCGAAAGACCGGACAAACCTTGTTCGAATGCCATTGAAATGCTCCTTGCCAGGGGTGTGGAAACGCACGGTGCGCGCGCCGCATCGGGGCGCGCGGGAAACGGAAAGGGAGGTACGGTGTCGTCGTTCGGTCCGGCCGGTCAGAAGATCTGCTTGACCTGCGACATTGAGACCGTCCCCACGTTGTTGACGTAGACCGAGGCGCCGCTGGCCCCCGGCGTGACGCTCGACACGAGCCCGTTCGACAGGGTGTCGGCGACCACGGTGCTCGACGCGAGCTTGCCTGCGGCCGAGAACGTGTAGCTGCCCGCCGCGGCGGCCACGCCCGAGTCGGTAGAGCCGTCCCACACGAAATTGACGAGGCCGGCGTCCTGCGGCCCGAGCTGGGCGGTATGGATCGGCGTGCCGGACGCATCCTTGATCGTGATCGTCAGCGAGTCGACCTGCCCTGCGAGGTTGACGCCGCCGACCGCGCCGCCGTTGGCCAACTGCAGTTCCGTGCCCGGCACGAGCACGTTGTGCCCGACCAGCGTCGACGCCTGCAGCGACTGCGACGACGCGACGTCGCCGAGCAGCGAGTCGAGTTGCGTCGACAGCTTGTTGATGCCCTGCACCGTGTTGAGCTGCGCGAGCTGGCTCGTCATCTGCGCGCTGTCCATCGGGTTGAGCGGATCCTGATTGTTCATCTGTGCGACCAGCAGCTTCAGGAAGTAGTCCTGGCTGCCGGCGGCGGTGGTGCTGTCGGTCAACGTCCCCCCGCTCGAGGAGGACGTGGCCGAGGTGATCGGCGTGGCGGAAGCGGCGGTGATGGCGGAGAAGTCCAGGGACATGGGTTGCCTCGTTGAATGCGGCGTGCGGCGGATGGATCGGGGTATCGGAGGGATTCGGGCGAGCGGGTGGCGGCGCGTCAGGTCCCGAGCGTGAGCGCCTTGAGCATCAGCGTCTTCGCGGTGTTCATCACTTCGACGTTGGCCTGATAGGAACGGGAGGCCGAGATCATGTTGACCATCTCGTCGACGACGTTCACGTTCGGCATGTTCACGTAGCCGTCGGCATCGGCCGCGGGATGCTTGGGATCGTAGGTGCGGCGCGGGGCGGCCGTGTCCTCGACGACGCGCGACACCGACACGCCGGCGCTCTCGCTGTGCGGAGTGCCGTCGCGATCGCTCAGCGGCGCGGCCTCGAACACCACCTGCTTGGCACGATAGACCTGCCCGTCGGGGCCGGCGGCGCTCTCCGCATTGGCGAGGTTGCTCGCGGTCGTGTTCAGGCGCAGCGACTGCGCGGTCAGCGCCGACGATGCGATGCGAAAGACGTCGTTCATGGCCATGGTGTTCCTTTGTGTGGACGACGGATCCGGGGTTAGCCGGTGATCGCCGACATCCGCGTCTTGATCTGGTGATTGAGGAACGAGAACGAGGCTTCGTAGCGCACGCTGTTGTCCGCGAACGCTGCCCGTTCGGCATCCATGTCGACCGTGTTCGCGTCGACCGTCGGCTGCGTCGACCGAGCGGTACCGACGTCGGCCGTCGACACCACCACGGCACCCGCATCGCGCTCGATGTGGCCCGGCCGCGTCGTGCGGACCGTCACCGATGCCACGGCGCGGGCACCGCTGGCGGTCGTGGATTCGCCCGTCGCACGAGAAAGCGCATCGGCGAAGTTCACGTCGCCGGCCCGGTAGCCCGGGGTATCGGCATTGGCCATGTTCGATGCGATCACCTGCTGGCGCTGGCTGCCGATCTTGAGAGCCGTCTCGTTGAAGCGGAATGCGGTGTCGAGTGAGTTCATGGTCGAAGGTCGTCGGAGGATTCGGTCCGACGCGACGTGCGTCGATGCGGAGTGCTCGGTATCGGTCGAAGCGCCCGGGAAGCGGCCCTTTTCGGATGGCGCAAGTCTCCCTGTACCGATGGGCCGCCGATCGACGGAGAAGAGCCGGTAAAGGCAGTCAGTTCGATCGAACGACACCGCACCGGGCGCGCTTCAATGCGCCATCGACCGGACCGTCCGGAGCGCATCCACGCGTCGGACCGCATCCGCCGCACGACCCCGACCACCCTGCAGATCGAAGCGCATGAAGCGAACCCGACACGGAACACCCGAACGATCGTCGGCAGCCGTACGGCCGTCGCGCGTCGCGCGGCAGGCAGTGCTGGGGAGTGCGCTGGGCGCGTTGCTGTCTTGCGCCGGCATCGGCGCGGCAGCGCCCGCGAAGCCCGATACGCCGGAGTCCATCGCGAAGCAGACGCTTCTCGACGCGATCGCGCCGGCCCTCGAGGCCCGCGGCGCCACCGCGGTCGTGACCGTGAGTGCGCTCGACGCACGACGTGTCCTTGCACCGTGCAACCAGTTCGCCGGCTTCATGCCGCCCGGAGCGCGTCTGGCCGGTCGGACGACGGTGGGCGTCCGCTGCGTCGACGGCGCGGCGTGGCAGACGTTCGTGAGCGCGGAGGTCCGCGTCGAAGCCAGCACGTGGCAGTCGACACGAGCACTGCGCGCCGGTGATGCGCTCGGCAGCGCCGATGTCGTCCTGGCGTCGACCGTCCTCACGGCCGCCGACCTCGAAGCCGCACGTGCCGGTGCGGGCGCCGCCCGCCCCGGTACGGCCGGCAGCCAGATGCAGGCGCCGCTCGACGGGCGCCTGCCCGCCCCCATCGGCCGGATCGTCCAGCGCCCGGTCGCGGCGGGCCGCCCGCTGACCGCGTCGGACGTGCGCGACGAAGGCCGCATCGCCGCCGGCGACCCGGTGCGGGTGATCTATCATGGCGATGGCTTCGCGGTCTCGTCGGACGGTCGCGCCACCAGTGCCGCGGACCCCGGGGCGCCGGTGTCGATCCGCCTGGCCAGCGGCGCCCTGGTCAGCGGCACGCTGCGCGCCGACCACCTGGTCGAGCTGCCGCGTTAGCGGCCGACGGACATGTCATGCTCAAGTCCCGCGATGGCGCGCCGATAGACCCCTTGTTCAGATCCCGCACCGAGCCGCCCACAATGCGGGCCGGCTCGTGGTGCTTCCAGAAAAGCAGGCAACGCACGACCGGCGGCCCGCAACGGCACGTCGACAACCAGTGAGGTTTATCAAATGAAGATCAACGACGTCCGTCCCCTGCAGTCGACCGACACGGCGCCGGCCGGAAAGCCGTCGAACGGATCCCACGGCGGCAAGGTGACCCATGCGACGACCGCCATCGGCAGCGTCAGCATCAGCGAGGCATCGCGCTCGCTCCAGGCCAAGAGCGCCGGCAATGCCGAGGCGCCGTTCGACGCCAAGCGCGTCGACGCGATCAAGGCAGCGATCAGCGCCGGCCACTTCAAGGTCGATCCCCAGGCGGTCGCGTGCAAGGTGATCGACAGTGCCAGCCAGTTGCTGGCCGGCCAGTCGTCCTGAGGCGGCCTCAATGACCTCCCTCGCAGCGATGGACGCAATGCCGTCGACCCACGAAGACGACGAGCGATCGTTGCTGAGCCGCATCGAGCAATTGCTCGACGCGGAACAGGATCTGCTCGTCACGCGCGACGCCGACGCGCTCGCACTCGTCGCCGAGCAACGCGAACGGCTCGTCGCCCGCCTCGAACAGAGCGCACGCCTGCGTTGTGCCAAGCCCGCGCAAGACGTCGCCGCCAATGCCGAACTGGCCGAACGTTACCGTCGTCTTCGTCACCGTCACGACGTGCAGGCGCTGATCGTGCGGCGCGCGGCCGAACAGAATGCACGCGTACTCGGCGTGCTTGCCCAGGCGACCGGGCAGTCCGCCGTGTATCAGGCGAACGGGCGCGTGGCCGTGCGTTTCGTCTCCAACTGAAGCGCGCCCGGGCGCGGGAACTTCGATGCGGCTGCGGCCGCTTTCGCTGCGCCTGATCGCCCGCTTGTAAGCGCCGCGCTACACCCC
>CAXTPX010000344.1:0-4460 GCA_964246005.1 uncultured Burkholderiaceae bacterium
AGCACCGATGCGAGGTCGGACGGCCGCGACGTGCGCGCCACGCGGAACCAGGCGAAGCCCGCGCAGGCCAGCGCCAGATACACCGACAGGTAGGCGCACAACGCGAACGTGGCCGCGCCGGCGATGACCGGGTTCATCTCGCCGAAAGTATGCAGGCTGATGTAGATCCACGAGACGCCGACGAGGAACCAGCCGAGACCGAACGCGAAGCCGACGCGCGCGCCGAACCAGGCGGCGCCGCGCGGCGTCGCTGCATCGCGTGCCGCGCGCGACGTCAGCGCGACCAGCCCGGCGAGCGCGGCGAGTTCGATCGGCCACGTCGCGTCGTCGATGAACGACGCGGCGTGCAACGCGCCGAGCGCGAGCGCGATCAGGAAGCGCAGCGGGAAGCGCGCGGGGAGGGCGATGACCAGCATGCGGCGACGTCGGACGTCAGCGCCGCCGCTCAGCCCGCGTCATCGTTGGCTTCGTCGACCGGCAGCTTCTCGACGCGCAGCACGTCGACGCGTCGCGCATCGGCGCGCAGTACCGTGAAGCGCACGTTGCCGATGATCGCTTCCTCGCCGCGGCGCGGCACGCGACCCAGGTGCTCGGTGACGACGCCCCCGATGGTCTCGGCCTGCTTGTTCGTGAACGAGGTCTCGAAGTACTCGTTGAACTGCTCGATCTCGGTCAGCGCGCGGACGCGCCAGCGGGGGCCGGCGGGGCCGGGTTCGATCACGACGATGTTGTCGTCGTCTTCCTCGAAGTCGTACTCGTCCTCGATGTCGCCGACGATCTGCTCGAGCACGTCCTCGATCGTGATCAGCCCGGCGACGCCACCGTATTCGTCGACGACGATCGCGACGTGGTTGCGGTTCGCGCGGAAGTCGCGCAGCAGCACGTTGAGCCGCTTCGACTCCGGGATGAAGATCGGCGGCCGCAGCATCTTGCGGATGTCGAAGGTGTCGCTTTCACGGCCGTCGTTGCCGAAGCCGCTGCCCAGGCCGTTGGTCCCCAAGCCGTTGGTCCCATAGCGCAACAGGTCCTTCGCGAGCAGGATGCCGATCACGTGGTCGCGGTCGTCCTCGATCACCGGGAAGCGCGAGTGGGCCGTCTGGATCACGAACGGGATGAGGTCTTCGGGCTTCTCGCGGATGTCGATCATGTCGATCTGCGAGCGCGGAACCATGATGTCGCGCGCCGAAAGCTCGGAGACCTGCATCACGCCTTCGATCATCGACAGCGCGTCGGCATCGAGCAACTCGCGCTCGTGCGCGTGATGCAGCATCGAGAGCAGCTGTTCGCGGTCCTCGGGTTCACGCATGAGGAGCGCGGAGAGTCGCGCCAGCAGAGTCGGGTGGGCCTCACGCTGGCGCGTCTGAGTCTGTGGATCCGACATTCTTGCGAATGCTTGATGAGGGCCGATCAGGATACACGGCCGGTCGGGAGGACGCTGCCGGCCGACGTGAAGCGGGTCCCGGGCGTCGCTCAGCGAGCGGCCATCACGCCCATCACCGCGAGCGACATCGCCTTGACGCCGGTCTCGATCGACGGCTCCGGTACCGGTGCGAAGAACGGCGAATGGTTGAACGGCAGCGGCTTGCCGCCCGGCAGCCGCGACGCCGCGACGGTCTGCGGATCGTAGACGCCGATGAAGAAGAACATCGACGGGATGCCCTGGTCGACGAACGCGGAGAAGTCCTCACTCGCCGTGATCGGCGGCACGCGCTGCACGCGATCGGCGCCGAACGCCTGCCGGAAGATGGCCTCGGTGCGGTTCACCAGCGCGGCATCGTTGATCACGGCGAGGCCGCCTTCCTCGAGCGACACGTCGGGTGCCGGCGCGCCGGCCATGACCGCCGCCGCGTTGGCCGTGCGACGCACGCCGTCGAGCAGCTTGTCGCGCACGGCCGGGCTGTACGAGCGGATGGTGCCGCGCAGGACGGCGCTGTCGGGGATGATGTTGCCGACCGTGCCGGCCTGGATCGCGCCGATGGTGACCACGCCGAATTCGAACGGGTCCTTCTCGCGGCTGACGACGGTCTGTACGTCGTTGATGAAGTGCGCGGCGATCGCGATCGGATCGATGGTCTTGTCGGGCGCGGAACCGTGGCCACCGCGCCCCTTGAACGTGATCTCGAGTCCGTCCGAGTTCGAGGTCATCGGACCCGCGTTGAGCTGGATCGTCCCGTAGGGGGCAGGGGAGGTATGCAGCGCGAACGCGTAGTCGGGCTTCGGGAAGCGCGTGAAGAGGCCATCGGCGACCATGCCCTTCGCGCCCGACACCAGCTCCTCGGCCGGCTGCGCGACGAACAGCAGCGTGCCGTGCCAGCGGTCCTTCATCGCGAGCAGCGTGCGTGCCGTACCGACCCAGCTGGCCATGTGGATGTCGTGGCCGCAGCTGTGGGCGACGAAGGTCTCGCGCCCGTTCGACGTCGCCTTGACATGGCTCGCATACGGCAGGCCGGTCTTCTCCTCCATCGGCAATGCATCGAGTTCGGTGCGCACCATCACGGTCGGCCCGGCGCCGTTGCGATAGAGCGCGACCACGCCGGTCCCGCCGACCTTCTCGGTGACGGTGAAGCCGAGCGCGCGCATGTCCTTCGCGAGCAGCGCGGCGGTGCGGGTTTCCTGGAAGCCGAGTTCCGGATGGCTGTGGATGTCCTCGTAGAGCTGCTGAAGGTCGGGATAGATCTTTGCTGCGCGCTCCGTCACTTCGGGCGCGGGATCGGGCGCCGACTGCGCGACGGCCGCTCCGATAGCCAGTGCGCCGGACACGAGCCCGGTGCCGATGCGGGACGAAGCGGTGATGAACGAGCGAGGTCTGCGAGCGTTGGTCATGAGGGAGCGGAGGAGAGTTGATCGAGAGGGGATGACGACGACGCTGCGTCCCACAGCCATGCCGCGCCGCGCACGCCCGACGAGTCGCCGTGACGGTTGCGCACGATCGGTGTGTCGACCTCGTCGGAGAACACGAACTCGGGCAGCAGTCCTGGTAGGACGTCGTACGTCTCGTCGATGTTGGCGAGTCCGCCGCCGAGCACGATCGCGTCCGGGTCGAGCAGGTTGATCACGTCGGCGAGCGACTTCGCGAGCCGGCGGTGATAGCGCGCGAGCGTGGCGACGCAGGCCGCGTCGCCGTTGCGGGCACGCTGCACGATCGCCCGGGCATCGGGTCCCGGCTCCGAGCCGTCGCCACTGTCATGACGCCGGTGATCGGATGCGAGCGCCGGTCCCGACAGATAGCGCTCGATGCAGCCGAGCCGGCCGCAGTAGCACGCAGGCGCCGGCAGATCCTCGGGCTCGACGCGCGGCAGTCCGTTGTGACCCCACTCGCCGGCGATGGCGTGGCGGCCCGTCCAGATCGTCCGCCTGCAGGCGATCCCGCCGCCGACCCCGGTGCCGAGGATCACGCCGAAGACCACCGCATGGTCGGCGGCGGCGCCGTCGACCGCTTCGGACAGCGTGAAGCAGTTGGCGTCGTTCGCGACCCGCACCGGCCGTTGCAGGCAAGCCGCGAGGTCGTCGACGAACGGACGCCCGTTGAGCCACGTCGAGTTCGCGTTCTTGATGAGCCCCGTCACGCGCGACACCGCGCCGGGCATCGCCACGCCGACCGAAGCCGCGACGCCGAGCCGCCGTTCGGCGCCTTCGACGAGATCGCGCAACGCGCCGATCGACGTCCGATAGTCGCGCGGCGTCGCGATGCGTTCGCGCAGCAGCACCCGGCCAGCGGTATCGAGCGCGATCAGTTCGATCTTGGTTCCGCCGAGGTCGATGCCGAAGCGGGTCGGTGGGACGCTCATTGCGAAGGACGCGGGTGGGTAAGCGCGCCACGCTAAGAGCGGGGGCCCGGCTTGTCAACGGGCGTCGGGTGCGCTGTGTGTGGAAGAATCGCCCGGCCACTTTGTCGAACGATGCCACGAGCCGCGAACAGCACGTGGCGATGGGCTTCCATCAAGGCTGGGGCGCGGCGTTCGATCACCTGGTGGCGATGGCCCCGCCCCGTTGAGCCGGTTCAAGCGATCGCGATGCGGCCGACGTCCGCGAGGACCGACTCCCGCTCCTCGGACGATGCGGACGAGCCGATGTAGTACGCGATGGCGATGATCGGCTTCCTGCCGGGCGGCCAGAACACCGCGACGTCGTTGGTCGCATTGCGCGAGCCGGTGCCGGTCTTGTCGCCGGCGCGCCAGTCGGGCGGCAGCGCGGCACGAAGCCGCCTGTTGCCGGTCGTGCAGCCGACGAGCCAGGTCGTCAGCAATTCGCGCGATGCGTCTGTCAGCACCGTCCCGAGCACGACCATCTGCAACGACCGCATCATCGCGAGCGGCGTCGTCGTGTCACGCGGATCGCCCGGCCGCGCTTCGTTGAGCATCGGCTCCTGCCGGTCGAGTCGCGTGACCGGATCGCCGATCGTGCGCAGCCACGCGGTCAGCGCCGGCGGCCCGCCACACGTGCCCAGCATCAGGTTGGCG
>CAXTPX010000345.1:0-4458 GCA_964246005.1 uncultured Burkholderiaceae bacterium
CCGGCTACGCGATGAACGAGAAGCCTCCGACGATCGCTGCCTGCCAGGGCTGGACTGCGCAGGACTATACGGACGCGCGCGTCATCCGCAAGATCCTCGCGGATAGCGACCGGGCCACCGGCGACTCCGCGATCGAAGACGCGCTGATGACGCCTCAAACGCCATTCCTTTGCTGATGACGGGCAAGACGCTGGTCGTATAAGACTTCGGACGGAGCAGCAAGACACAAGTCGTTGCAGGCCTGGGAACCTCGACATTCCCCTCCGATCGCGCGCCGTATCGCGAGTCATTCCTGATCCTCCACGGGTCCGTGACGATGCGGCTGGGCGACGGGTCGACGCGCAGCCTAGTCTCAGGTGACATGACCAATTATGAACAGATGGACGCTTCG
Source organism: uncultured Burkholderiaceae bacterium (assembly GCA_964246005.1). Classification (GTDB taxonomy): domain Bacteria; phylum Pseudomonadota; class Gammaproteobacteria; order Burkholderiales; family Burkholderiaceae_D; genus CAHJXF01. Next base: position 392 of record CAXTPX010000345.1, read on the forward strand.
CCCGGTCATGGTGGCACGACCGGTCCTTGCGGCTACGTCGCGCTCAACTTCGTGCCATGAGTTGCGCCCGACGCGTTGAGACGACCAACCGGAGCGCGGTTGTCCGGCTTCAATCGGGTTGCGAGTGGCCAGCATGAGCCTACGATCGGACCATCCGAACGGCGTTGCTCCGCCGCACCTTCATTCGGGGTGAATACTCCACCTGGAATCTCAATGACGCAGCATGCAATCGCCGAGGCGCTGCCTTCGCGCACGATGGCCCCTTCCTTCGACCCCCTGCTGTCCTCCCTCGCGCGGATCGTCGGCGAAAAGTACTTGCTGACGGCCGAGGAGGACCGGCGTTTCTATTCGGCCGACTTGGCTTCGGAAGGCGCGATGGTCGCGTGCGTCGTGCAGCCGGACACGGCCGAGGATGTCGCCCGCGTGGTCGCTCTCTGCATGGAAGCGGACCGACCGGTGATCCCGCGGGGCGGCGGCTTCTCCTACACCGGTGGCTACGTCCCGACGCTGGCGGACTCGGTCATGATCGATCTTCGCCGACTCAACCGGGTGGTCGAGATCAACGAGGAAGACCTGTACGTGACCGCCGAGGTCGGCGTTACCTGGCGCGAGCTCTACGAGACCCTGAAGGCACGCGGCCTGCGCACGCCTTATTTCGGACCGATGTCGGGATACTGGGCCACCATCGGCGGCGCGCTGTCGCAGGGAAGCTTCTTCCTCGGCTCGACGCAGTACGGCACGGTCGCCGAATCCGTGCTCAGCCTCGAGGTCGTGCTGGCCGACGGCACCCTGCTGCGCACCGGGTCGGGCGGAGGCCGCAACGAAGCCTCGCCCTTTTTCCGCTGGTATGGTCCGGACCTGTCGGGGCTCTTCCTCTCCGACACCGGGGCGATGGGCATCAAGACCCGCGCAAGTCTCCGTCTCATCCCGTGGCCGCAGCATCAGCGCTTCGCGAGTTTCGCGGTCGAAAGCCTCGCAAGCTGCGTGACGATCGTGTCCGCGGTCGGACGTCGTGGTCTCGCGTCCGAGTGCTACAGCTGGGACCCGACGTTCGTGAAGGCCGTCGGCGAGCGGTCCGGTACGTTGCAGGACCTCAAGTACCTCGCCGGCGTCGTCGGATCCGGATCGTCGTTCCTGCGAGGCGTCAAGGATGCAGCGCGCATGGCGCTCAACGGCAAACGCCTGCTCGACGGCTCGACCTATCTCGTGCACGTGACGATCGACGACGTCTCCGCGGAAGGCGCCGAGGCGAAGCTCAAGCTCGTGCAGGCGATCGCTGCGGAGACGGGCGCCGGTGAGGTCGACGGCTCGATCCCCCGCGCCACACGCGGTACGCCGTTCACGGACTTCAAGAACCTCGGTTTCGCACGGGAAGGCATCCGCAACCTGCCGACCAATGCGCTATGTCCCCACTCGCGGACGCAGGAACTGGCCGCCGAGATCACGACGTTCTTCGCCGACCGAAAGGCCCTTTTCGAAGCGAACGACCTCACGTGGGGCGTCATCGTCTTCGCGGTCGGCGCCAACGCCATGTGCATAGAGCCGCTGATCTACTGGAAGGACCCCCAATACGTCTGGCACGACCGGGTCAGCGAGCGTAGCAACCTCGCGGAGCTTGCGCGTTTCGACGGTCCGACACGCGAGGCGGAAATCGTCGTCGCGGTCCGCCAGGAACTCAAGGATCTGTGTACCCGGCTCGAATGCGCCCATGTCCAGATCGGGAAAGCCTATCGCTGGGCGGACACGCGCGATCCAGCGGCGCTGACGACGCTTCGCAAGGTGAAGCAGTTGCTCGACCCGAAGCGTCTGATGAATCCTGGCTCGCTTGGCCTGTGAAGGACACGGCCGACCCGCGCCAACGTCTCATTGACGTCGCGGGACGTCGCGTGCGCTACCTTCGCATGGGCGAAGGCCCGTCCGTCGTGCTGATCCATTCGTCGCCCACGCATGCCGGCTATCTCGTGCCTCACATGCGGCTTCTGGCGGATCGCTTCACGTGCATCGCCTTCGACACACCGGGCTTCGGATTGTCCGACCCGCTGCCGGGTAAAACGCTGCGCGTCGAGGACCTGTCGGGCGCGATCGCCGACAACATGGCGGCGTTGCAGTTGCCCGCTTGCCCGGTCTTCGGCACGCACACGGGCGCGGCGATCGCGTTGTCGCTCGCCGCGCATCGGCCGGAGCGCGTCACCGCGCTCGTCCTCGACGGCGTCCCGATCTTCACGCAAGACGAGCAACGCGCGATCTTCACCGACTACTTCGAGCCGCTCGTCCCGGATGACCGCGGCGGTCACTTCGCGCGGACCTGGACGCGCTTTCGCGACCAGTACCTGTGGTTTCCCTGGACCAGTCGCGCGGTCGATCGTCACAACGACACCGATCTCGGGACGCCGGTCGCCATCCACGCGTGGGTCGAGAGTTTCTTCTTCGCCAGCGCGACCTACAAGCCGGCCTATCGGGCTGCCTGCTTCTACGGCGACGAGGCGATCGCCGACTCGCGCGCTGCGACCTGCCCGATTGTCTACACCGCTACCGAGACGGACATGCTGTATACGCACATGGACCGGCTCGCGCCGTTGCCCGATCGACAGCAGGTGCGTCGTATCGGCAACGACAGGACGCGGAAGGATGCCTTGATCGCCGAAGTGTTCGAGCAGACGAGCGACGACGTCGCCATGCCGGCCGACACGTTCCGCCTGCTCGAAGGTTCGGGCATTCGACAACAATTCATCGACCGCGACCGAGGCCAGATGCTGGTGCGTCACGCCGGGTCGCACGACGCGCCGGCCGTCCTGCTGCTGCACGACGCGCCCGGCTCGACAGAGCGTCTCTCGGGACCGGACGGCCTGATCGCCGCACTCGCGGCGACGTGCTTCGTGCTCGCGCCCGATCTGCCCGGCAGCGGCGGCTCCGATCCGGTCGGCACGACGGCACCAGTGCTGGACGACTGGGCGACGGCGGTGGCCGATACGTGCAGGACAGCGGGCGTCGATCGCTGCACCGTCTACGGCATCGGCATCGGCGCATCGCTGGCTTTGCGGATCGCAAACGGCTTCCCCGAACTCGTCGAGCGGGTGGTGATCCGCGGACTCGCGTTGCCAGGGATCGACGAGCGTGCGGCGCTCGCGGCTTGCTATGCGCCGCGCATCACGATCGACGCGGACGGCGGTCACTGGTACCGCACGTGGCTGATGCTGCGCGATCATCAGATCTTCTTTCCCTGGTACGAGACCGGCATTTCACATCAACGCCGGGTCGACGCCGACTTCGGGGCCCGGCACCTGCACCGCTGGACGTTCGAGGTCATGCGGCAATACGCGCACTATCACGAGTTGATCGACGCGGCGCTCGCGCACGACAGCGCCGAGGATCTCGTGACGCTTCGGGTGCCGCTCGCGGTCTGTCGCGATCCCGGGGTCCCCTTTTTCGCGTATGACGCCGCACTGCACGAAGCGCGCCCCCACGCGGTGGAGCTGGCGGTCGAAGCAGCGTCCCATGCGCAGGCGGTCACGCGATTCATCACGGGAGTTCCTCGATGAAAAACGGTTCGTCCACTGACAAGATCCTGCCGCGCTGTCGTGTCGCGATCGGTCCGCGCCGTCCGCAATACTTGCACGAGGTCGAGCTCGATCGCATGATGATGGTGTCACTGTCCTCGCGAGCGAGGTCTCTGCGCTCCACGATCGCCTCGACACGCGCGAGGCCCTGGCCGGCAGAGGCTTGATGGCGACGCAGGCGGCAGTCGAACGTACATGGTCGACAAGTACGACGCCGCGCGCCGAGAGGCTCACCGCATGGCCGACCTGAGGCGCCTCTATCGCGTCCTCACCGAAGAACTCGACGCGATCGCTCAGGAGACCGACCCATCTCAGCCGTCGAATCCGCGGATGCCCGATGACTGGGTACAAGATGTGAAGCCAGCGACGGCGCCCAGAGACAGCACATGATAGATCTGGCGACGGCGCCCGCCCGATGCGAAGCGCGTCTTGCGATCCGTGGCGAACTGCAAGTGGTTCGAAATGGCCGTGGTCGTTACCGACACAGGCGGGACGTGCATGCCGCGATGC
>CAXTPX010000346.1:0-4452 GCA_964246005.1 uncultured Burkholderiaceae bacterium
CGGCAGAACGCGTACTGGGGCAACCTCTTCCGACGCGCGAGCGACCCGGCCGATCCGCACGCGCGACGCGTGTTCCCGCATGCGCGCATCTACCGCCGTGCGCTGACCGACATCCTCGGCGGCGCGCGCTTCGACAAGCTGAAGGCCGAGGCGCCCGAGATCCGCATCCAGTTCGCGCGCCTGCCTTGCGGGCTCGGACCGCATGCGGCGCTGGCGGTCGGCATCGTCGCCTACAACGTCGAGAAGCACTGGCGGAAATCGCTGCATCCGACCTTCGGCCGGCGCATCGGCTTCCGGCCCGAGATGGCGCGACTGCAGGATTGCGCGGACATCGACGACCTCGTGTCGTTGATCACCGCGTCGTCGTGCACGCCGCCGTTCACGCCGATCGAGCATCGCGGCGGCCGGCCGACGCTCGACGGCGGCATGGTCGACAACGTGCCTGTCGACGCGGTCGATGACGGGCCGACGACGCTGGTGCTGTTGACGCGCCGCTATCCCGCGCGCGCCGAGACGTTCCTCCATCTCGGTCGGCGCTACCTGCAGCCGTCGGCGAAGGTGGCGATCAGCGCCTGGGATTACACCGATCCGGCCGCGATGCAGCTCACGTACGACCACGGGCGCCGTGACGGCGAGCGCTTCGCCACGGCTTTCCAGCGCGGCGATCTGCCGCCTCGGTAGCGCTCGCGAGCGGCGGGCCATGCGCGCTTTCGTATGGCTCTCAAAATCCATGTCGATACCAATGACTGCCTAAGCAGCGTATATTCCTGCCTAGGCAGTCATTGTGCATTCGTCATGTCCCCAAGAGAAAACATTCCTCCCCGGCCGCAGTCCGCCGAGCAGCCGCTGTATCGCGTCGAGGACTTCGTCATCGAGGAAAGCATCGGCTACCTCGTCAAGCGGGTCCGTTCGACGCTGAGTCTTGCGGTCGAGCGCGAGATCGCGGACCACGACGTCACGTACGACCAGTGGGGCGTGCTGCTGATGATCATGACCGCGCGCGGCGACACCGCCGCGGTGCTGGCGCGCGGGATGGACTGCGACACCGGCTCGATGACGCGGATGCTGGACCGGCTCGAGGCCAAGGACCTGATCGTGCGCACGCGCAGCACCGACGATCGTCGTCGCGTGCAACTGGAACTGACGAAGAGCGGAAAGAAGCTCGCAGCGCGGTTGATCGCCGCGATCGTCAAGGTCCTCAATCGCCACCTCGCCGGCTTCTCGGTCGAAGAGCTCGAACTCTTCAAGGGCTTCCTGCGGCGCATGCTGGCCAATCGGGAGGGCGCATGCTGATCGCGCTGTTCTCGTTCGTCGCCGCCCGCATCGAACCGGTCCTTTCGGCCGTCGGCATCACGCGACCGCGAGCGGCCCTGAAGGCCGGCGCCCGCGCCGTCCGCTCCGGCGTCGAGCCGCTGATGCGCGTCGAGATCGCGATCTGGGCGCTGCTGCAGAGCGTCGCCGTGTGGATGACGATCGTCACCGCGATGCTGCTGACCGGCTGCGCGGGTTTCGGCGACTCGAAGACGACCAGCAACCTGCGCGACCCGCAGTCGTACGCGTTCGCGAAGACGTTGGGCAATGACAGCACGGCCGGCGACCCCGTCGCCGTCGCGTGGCCTACCGATACCTGGTGGAAGGCATTCGGCGATCCGGGGCTCGATGCGCTGATCGACGAGGCGCTCGCCGACGGTGGCGTCGGCCCGTTGCGACAGGCGGAGGCCCGGTTGCGCAACGCGCAGGCGATCGCGCAGGGCGCCGATGCGCGCCGCTACCCCACGCTGGGTTTCAGCGCAGCCACGCAGCGCGAGCGTTTCACCGAGAACTACATCTATCCGCCCCCGCTCGGCGGCGGTACCTACGGCCTGAACCAGGCGGCGCTCGACTTCCGCTACGACATCGACTTCTGGGGCCGTAACCGCGCGGCGATCGCCGGTGCGCGTTCGCAGGAGCAGGCCGGCCGCGCCGATGCGCAGGCGGCGCGGCTCGCGGTCACCACCGCGATCGCCCGCGCGTGGTTCCAGTTGCAACGCCTCGGATCGCTGCGCGACGTGACGCTGCTCGCGATCCAGCAGCGCAACGACGTGCTGACGCTGGCGCAGCAGCGCTTCGACGCGGGCATCGACACCAACGCGGAGCTGCGCCAGGCCGAAGCGCTGGTGCCGGCCGCCCGCGTCGACCTCGCGCAGATCGACGAATCGGTCGGGCTGGTGCAGAACCAGATCGGCGCGCTGCTCGGGAAGGGGCCCGATCGCGGTCGCGAGATCGGCGTGCCGCACGGCGTCGGCACGACCCGCGTGCTGCTGCCGGCGACGTTGCCGGCCGAATTGCTCGGCCGCCGTCCCGACCTGGTCGCGGCACGCTGGCGCGTCGAGGCGGCGCGTTCGCAGATCGACGTCGCCCGCGCCCAGTTCTATCCGAACGTCGACCTCGCCGCATCGGCCAGCCTGATCGCGTTCGGCGGCGTGTCGCGCTTCTTCTCGGCCTCCAGTCGCGACTTCGCGGGCGGCGCCGCACTGACGTTGCCGATCTTCGACGGTGGATCGTTGCGTGCGAACCTGGCCGGCCGCAACGCGGACTACGACGTCGCGGTCGAGCAATACAACACGACGCTGGTCGACGCGGTGCGCGACGTGGCCGACCAGGTCGTTTCGATCCAGTCGGTGAACGCCCAGTTCGCCGATCAGGAACTGGCCCGCGTGAAGACCGAAGAGGCCTACGACGTCGCCGTGGTGCGCTACAAGGCCGGTCTGACGACGTACCTCACCGTGCTGAACGCGCAGACCGCCGTGTTGCAGCAGCAGCGCGCCGACGCCGAGCTCCGTGCCCGCGTGCTCGACCTCGACGTGGCGCTGACGCGCGCGTTGGGCGGCGGCTACCGGGCCGATCCCGGCCCCACGCCGGTCGCTGCCCGCTGAAGCCGGCGCGTCGAACCCGAACCAGGAAGCATCATGAGCGATACCGATCCGATCCCGTTGTCGTCGCGCACGTCCCCTTCCGGGGACGCGAAGTCGAGCAGCGTGCCGCCCGCACCCGCTGCCGCGACTGCCACCGCGCCCGCCGCCGCGCCTGCAGCGCAGGCGACGCCCGCGAATGCCGGCAAGCGCAAGCGCCTGCTGCTGATGATCGGGGCCGTCGTCGTGATCCTCGGCGTCGGCTACGGCGTCTGGTACTTCCTCGTGGGCGCGCACTTCGAGTCCACCGACGACGCGTACGTCGCCGGCAACGTCGTCCAGGTCACGCCGCAGGTCGCCGGGACCGTCATCGCGATCAACGCCGACGACACCGACCTCGTCAAGCAGGGTCAGGACCTGGTCGTGCTGGACCCGAGCGACGCACGCGTCGCGCTCGACCAGGCAGAGGCGCAGCTCGCGCAGACAGTGCGCGAGGTGCGGACGGTCTATGCGAACAACGGCACGCTGTCGGCGAACATCCTGACGCGCCAGGCCGACACGATTCGGGCCCGTTCCGCGCTGGTCCGCGCGCAGGACGACTACCAGCGCCGCGCGGCGCTGGTGGCGGGCGGCGCGGTCTCGAAGGAAGAACTGCAGCACGTCCAAACCGAACTCGACGGCGCGAGGAGCGCGCTCGCCGCTGCGGAGGCCAACGTGCAGGCCGCGAAGGAGCAGCTCGCGTCGAACCAGGTCTCGACCGACGGCACCAGCGTCGCGCAGCATCCGAACGTGCTGCGCGCTGCGGCCCGCGTCCGCGAGGCTTACCTGGGTGTCGAACGCGGGACGCTGCCGGCACCGGTGTCGGGGCAGATCGCGAAGCGCGGCGTGCAACTCGGCCAGCGCGTGTCGCCGGGCACGCCGCTGATGGCGATCGTTCCGCTCGATCAACTGTGGGTCGATGCGAACTTCAAGGAAGTGCAACTGCGCAAGATGCGGGTCGGACAACCGGTCACGCTCGAAGCGGATCTCTACGGCGGCAAGGTCGAGTACAAGGGCCACATCGTCGGGCTGTCCGCGGGAACCGGCAGCGCGTTCTCGCTGCTGCCCGCGCAGAACGCGACCGGCAACTGGATCAAGGTCGTGCAGCGGGTGCCGGTGCGGATCGAGTTCGATCCGAAGGAGCTGGCGGACCATCCGCTGCGCATCGGGTTGTCGCTCGTCGCGAAGATCGACACGTCGAACCAGGACGGCGAACAGATCACCAGTGCCCGTCGGATCGAACCGTCGTACCGCACGCAGGTGTTCGCGCCCGACACGCGTGCGGTCGATGCCCTGATCGACCGCATCGTCGCGGCGAATCTTGGCAAGGCCGGGGACGGCGGCAAGGTCGCGGCAGCGAGCTCGGTGGCACCGCCGCGGCTCGCCAAGGCGAACTGACCGTCACGACGAGCAGGTGTCCGTGAGCGCGACCACCCTCGACGGCGGGTCCGACAGGCCCGCCCCGCCCGCACCGCGCCCTGCGCCGCCTGCGGCCGCCGCTTATCCGCCGCTGGCCGGCGCC
>CAXTPX010000347.1:0-4452 GCA_964246005.1 uncultured Burkholderiaceae bacterium
CGCGGCCGTGACGAACGGCTGCGCGGTGACCGCCAGCGCCTGCGCCCGTGCAAGGCGCGCGAACTGCGGCGCGAGGACGATCGCGACCGACAGCATCGCGTTGCCGAGGCTGGGACCGAACGTTGCGGTCAGCGCGATCGCGAGGACCAGCGACGGGAACGACAGCATCGCGTCGACGAGCCGCATCATTACCGCGTCGACGATACCGGCGAAGAAGCCCGAGATCGTGCCGTAGGTCGTGCCGAAGACGAACGCGAGCGCGACGACCCCGAAGCCGATCAGCAGCGTGTAGCGCGCGCCGAACAGGAGCCGCGACAGCACGACGCGGCCGAATGCGTCGGTGCCCAGCGGATGCGTGGCGCCCGGCGCAGCGAACTTGTGGAAGATGTCGATCGCGATCGGCGAGTACGGGCTCAGCCAGCGTGGCATCGCGAGACATGCCAGCAGCGCGATCAGGATCGCGCCGCCGGCCGTCGCGAGCCGGTTCGAGCGCAGGAAGGTCGCGAGCTCGCGCATCGTCAGCGACCCCGGCGGATGCGTGGATCCAGCAGGCCGTACACCACATCGACCATCAGCGCCATCGAGATGAAGACGAGCGCGAACAGCAGCGTCGTGCCCTGGATGACCGGGTAGTCGCGGTTGCGGATCGCGTCGAACATGTAGCGCCCGACGCCCGGCCACGAGAACACCGTCTCGGTGAGGATCGCGCCGCCCAGCATCTCCGCGAAGTTGAGACCTACGATGGTCACCGCGGGCAGCAGCGCGTTGCGGAGCGCATGGACGAACAGCACCGTGCGCTCTGACGCGCCCTTGGCGCGCGCGGTGCGAACGTAGTCGAGGTGCATCACCTCGCTCATGCTCGACCGCACGAAGCGCATCAGCACTGCCGCGAGGAACGCCGCCAGCACGAGGCTCGGCATCACGAGATGCCGCAGCGCGTCCCACGACGCTTCGAAGTCGCGCGTCAGCAGGCCGTCGAGCACCGCGAAGCCGGTCACGGTCTCTGTGATGTCGAAGGGGCTGTGCCGTCCGGAGATCGGCAGCCAGCCGAGAAAAATGCCGAGGACGAGCTGCAGCAGCAGCGCGATGAGGAACGCCGGCATCGAGACACCGGCGAGCGAGACCACCCGCAGTACGTGATCCACAGCCGTGTTCGCACGGACCGCGGACCACACGCCGAGCGGGATGCCGACGACGAGCGCGATCGCGGTGGCGAGCAGCGACAACTCGATCGTCGCGGGAAAGCGTTGCGCGAGTTCGTGCGACACCGGCCGTCCGGACTTCAGCGACGTGCCGAGGTCGCCGTGCACGAGTTGCACGAGGTACGAAACGAATTGCGCCGGCGCCGGGCCATCGAGCTTGAGTTGCGTCCGCAGTGCGGCGATCTGGTCGTCGCTGGCGCCCGGCCCGAGCAGCGTGATGGCCGGATCGCCCGGGATCATGCGTGCGAGCGAGAAGACGATCACGAGCACGAGCGCGAGGACCGGCAGCATGCCAGCGACGCGGCCGAGGAGGAAGCGGGTCATGGCTTCGTCAGTCCTTGTAGACGGCCCAGTATTCGGTCAGCGGCGGCGCGCTGCCGACGACGAGTCCCCTGACGCCGCGCCGCTTGAACACGATGATGCGATTGCTGAACAGGTAGACGGCCGGCACGCGGGCGACGAGTTCCTCCTGGATGCGGTCATACAGCGCCTTGCGGGTCGAGTCGACGAGACTCGTCTGCGCGTCGAGGATCAGCGCGTCGAGCGGAGGGTCCTGCGGCATGCGGAAGGTCATCGACGCGTTCGCGAGGGTCGACAGGTAGCCCACCGTGATGTGCGCGTCGGGATCGTTGTACCAAGGCTGCCGACCCTCGAGCGCGATGTCGAACTGCCCGGCGACGTGCAGGGCGCGGAAGCTCGGAAACTCGGTCTGCCGCACCGTGACCAGCACGCCGACGTCCGCGAAGTTCGCCTGCAGGAACGTCGCGACGTTGGCCCACAGGCTCCCCTGGAACGTGTACAGCACGAGCTGCAGCTTGCCGGGCGTATAGCCGGCCTCTGCGAGCAGACGCCGCGCGCGTTCGGGATCGTGCTGCGTCGCTGCCGCTTCCAACCTCGCGTCGAACGCCCAGTTGTTGGTCGGCAGCGGGCCGTAGACGCGGTCCGCGAGTCCCACCAGCACTCCGTCGATCAGACCGCGATAGTCGACCGCGAGCGCGAGCGCCTGGCGCACGCGCAGGTCGTGCACAGGACTGTCGACGCGGTTGTTGTTGAAGTCGAGCTGCCGGATGATCTGGCTCTTGATCTCGATGATCTCGACGTTCGGATCACGACGCAACGACGCGATTTCCTCGCCCGGAATCGACGCGAGTTGGCCGCTTTGGTGGCCGATGTCGATGCCGCCGTACTTCAGTTCGAGGCGACGCGTCGACGGGTCCGGGATCACGCGGTAGATGATGCGTTCGAGCTTCGCCGGACCGCGGAAGTACGCAGGATTGCGATCGAGCACAACGTTCGTGTCGGCGCTGTAGCTGCGGAACGCGAACGCGCCGGTCCCGACCGGATGACGCTCGAACTGCGCGCCGTACTTCGCGACCGCAGCAGGACTGACGATGGCGGCCTGAGGCTGGGCCATCAGCGCGAGGAACGCCGACGTCGGTTGCGTGAGCCGGACCTCGAGGTGCAGCGGGTCGCGCACCGTGACCGACTCGATCAGTCCGAAACTCTGGCGCATGAACGGGTTGAGTCCGCGGGTGCGTTCGATCGAGAACCGGACCGCCGCGGCGTCGCACGGCGTGCCGTCCTGGAAGCGGACGTCCGGTCGCAGCGTGAAAGCGACGACGCGCCCGTCGGCCGAGACGGTCCAGCTCGTGGCGAGACGGCCTTCGATCTGCTGGAAGGCCGGCGGCGCCCACGCCACCAACGTGTCGAACACGTTGAGGATGATCTCGCTGCCGATGGGCTCGGCCTTGTTCGTTCCGGGGTCGAGGCTCGAGGGGTCCGCCGGCACCGCGATCACCAGCGTGGCGCGCGGGTCGCCTATGCGGGCCGCGGTGGGCACGACGAGGAGCAGCGCCGCGAGGCCGACGCCGATTCCCGCCAGCTTCGGCGCCCGCCACGGCACGGTCAGATCCGCACGGTCTGGTCGGTATTGGCGCGCTTCGAGCCGGGGTAGTTCGACAGCCTGTCCGGCGCGACCTTCGACAGCACCTGGTCGATGACCGGCTGCGGCCGACGGCACGGCAGGTATTCGCCGGAGCCGGCCTCGACGTTCAGCTGTCGGTCTTCGATCACGACGCGACCGAGGCTGATAACGGTGCCCGGCCAACCGATGATGGTGCGGCCTTCGTACGGCGTGTAACCGACGCGGTCGTGCAGTGCATCGACGGTGATCGTGATCGTCTTCGTCGGATCCCGGATCGCGAGCTCGGCATCGACGCCGATCGCGAGTGCGCCCTCGCGATGCGCGAGGCCCGGAAGTCGACCAGCGCTGCGATGCTCGCGAAGTCCACCGACGGATCGTCCTGGAAAGGCGTCGGGCAGATGGTGCAGACGCCGTCGGCACTTCGGGGAAACGTCGGATCGGCAGGCTTAGAGGGCATGGAAGTCTCGATGGCGGCCCCGTCGTCCGGACCCTTGAGTTTGCCGCAGTATCACCGGCACCACGTACGATGTCCCATGCCCTTTCGTGGATGGCCCTTAACGTCGTGTTATGCGGAGGAGCGAGCCACGGATGCAGGACGCCTGCGCCGCCACGTTCTTCGGGTGATAGCCGACCCGGCGCGCCTCGGCAGGCCGTTCAGCCTCGTGATGAACGTCTCGGGGAGGCAGTACATCGGTTCGGTGCCGAGGCGGACAAGGTTCGCCTGTAGCGTCGGCTCGTCGGCCACCTCGCGGACGGCCAGCTGGCCGGACCGGCTGTGCGGCGAGAACTGGTCGACGAGCGCGACGCCGGCGCCCGCGTGCACCAGCGCGCAAGCATTCTGCGGCGATCCAGCCTCGATGGCCGCCTTCAGCGGCTCGCCGGCCCGCTCGTTGCGCACTCGTACGACATCCATGAGACCCCCCATAACGCACTGTTAATGGCATCGAACGCTTTGGCAAGTGCATGCCGAGCGGGGCCGGCTACAGTCGGCTGTCCGCCGTCAAGAAGCTCGCAGGAGAGGCCAATGGCACCCGTGATCTACGTCATCAACCCGAACAGTTCCCAGTCCGTCACGGACGGCATCGACACGGCAATGGAGCCGCTTCGCATTGCCGGCGGTCCCGTGATCCGGTGCCTGACGCTGGCTGCCGGGCCGGTCGGGATACAGACCCAGCAAGACGTCGATGGCGTCGTCGTGCCGCTGCTCGGGCTGGCCGCCTCGCTCAAGCAGGACGCGGCAGCGTTCGTGGTCGCCTGCTTCAGCGATCCAGGGCTTCACGCGCTGCGCGAAATGACCGGCAAGCCGGTGTTCGGCATCAGCGAATC
>CAXTPX010000348.1:0-4447 GCA_964246005.1 uncultured Burkholderiaceae bacterium
GGTCGTCCGCTGCGCAAGTTGATGAACGCCTGCTGCATCGATGAAGCGCGGTAGGCGGCTTCGGCCTGCGTGTCGGCCGCGAACACGTTGAAGCCCAGCATCACGTACGGCTTCGCGAGCCGCTTCGACGGGTTGAACTGCTCGCGATACAGTGAGATCGCTTCCATCATCTGGCCGGGGGCGAAGTGCGACGCGAACGCGAACGGCAACCCGAACGCCGCCGCGAGCTGAGCGCCGAAGAGGCTCGAGCCGAGGATCCACAGCGGTACCTCGAGCCCGGTGCCGGGCACGGCGCGGACCGACTGCTTCGGTGAGGCCGAGAAGTAGTCGGCGAGCTCCATCACGTCCTGCGGGAACGCGTCGGGATCCGACTCGAGGCTGCGGCGCAGCGCCCGCGCGGTGCGCTGGTCGGAGCCGGGGGCACGACCGAGGCCGAGGTCGATGCGGCCCGGGTAGAGCGACTCGAGCGTCCCGAACTGCTCCGCGATCACGAGCGGTGCGTGATTGGGCAGCATGATCCCGCCGGCGCCGACGCGAATCGTTTTCGTGCCACCGGCGACATGTCCGACGAGGACCGCCGTCGCCGCGCTCGCGACGCCCGGCATGCCGTGGTGCTCGGCAAGCCAGTAGCGGTTGTAGCCCCAGGTCTCGGCGTGGCGCGCGAGATCGAGCGTGTTGCGAAACGACTGCGCTGCGTCGCTTCCCTGATTGATCGGAGACAGATCGAGAACGGAATATTTGGCCATGGATTCGACTTGGGGCCCGACCCTCGAAACGCAACCGCCAATCGGTGCGCTGGGCCCGGGGCGAAGTATGGGCCAGCGCTCAAGCTTCCGGTGCGGCGACCGATAACACGCGGTAGGAACGGTTCCCGATCGGAAATCGAACACGCGGCCGCGAGCACCGGGATTGCCGCCCGGGCGCTCTCCCCACGGCAACGAAAGACGTGCAATGAACAAGTTCGACCCCTGTCAGGTTCTCGTCCTCGAGGAACATGAGGGTCGGCGTGCGGCATTGGTCGAGATGCTGGGGGAGATCGGTTTTCGTCACGTCGACCAGGTCGACGACGGTCAGAAGGGGCTCGACCTGCTGCTGGGCGGTCGGAAGATCTTCGATCTGGTCGTCTGCAGCCTCGAGATGAGCGGGATGGACGGGCTCGAGTTCATCCGCCACGCGTCGGAGCTCGGCGTGGGCGGCCTGATCCTCTACTCGGCGCACGACGATGCCGTGCTGTCGTCCGCGGCCTGGATGGCGCGTGCCTACAAGGCCCCGCTGCTCGGTGCGCTGCAGGCGCCGTTCGACCGCGACGCCATCGAGACATTGGTCTCGCGGCTCGATGGATGCGTGCCGATCTTTTCGGACGTGATGGGCAACCTCGGCGGACCGGAGCACGCGGACAGCGACGTGATCGACGAGATCCGCTACGCGATCGACTGCCGCCAGTTCGTTCCGTACTATCAACCGAAGGTTTGCCTCGCGACCGGCGAGATCGTCGGTGCCGAAGCGCTGGTTCGCTGGACGCATCCGGAACTGGGACTGCTGGCGCCGGTGCAGTTCGTCGATCTGATGGAAAGCAACGGACTGATCGACCCGCTGACCCATCTCGTTCTCGAGCAGGCCGGCCACCATGCGATGCGCTGGGCGCGCGACGGCTTCGAGGTCGCGCTGGCCGTCAACGTTTCGCCGCTGTCGCTGGAGCGGCCCAACTGCGCGAAGGAGCTGCTCGCGACGATCGCGTCGACCGGCGCGCACCCGTCGCAATTTACGTTCGAGATCACCGAGAAGGCGTTCGCGAAGGATGCCAAGGCGGTGCTCGAGAATGTCCTGCGGCTGCGGATGCACGGCTGCGGGATCGCGGTGGACGACTTCGGCACCGGCTACTCGTCGCTGCAGCAACTCAACCGCACGCCGATCACCGAGCTGAAGCTCGATCGTTCGTTCGTCCGGCGGATGACGACCGACAGCAAGGCGCTGTCGATCGTCGGTTCGATGATCGACCTGGCCGGCAAGCTCGACCTGAAGACCGTCGCCGAAGGTATCGACACCGAAGAGCAGCACGACCGCCTGCTCGAACTCGGATGCGACATCGGCCAGGGCTATCTCTTCGCGAAGGCCATGGACGGCGACTGCCTGCGGGCATGGGCCTACGACCGGCGCCTGCAGCTCGCCTGATCACGAGCGCCTGCATGCTAAGCTCCGATGCGTTAGAAGACGGCTTCGCTTCGTCTTTCTGACCCGCTCCGAATCGAATCCGACAGCCACCTCCGGTACGGGGCGTGGCTGTTTTTTCGTGGCTCGCCCGCCTCCCACCGATGCGCATCCTGGTCTCGAACGACGACGGCTATTTCGCACCGGGGATCGCCGCGCTCGCGGAAGCGATGCGAGCGCTGGGCGAGGTCACGGTCGTCGCACCCGAACAGAACCAGAGCGGGTCGTCGCATTCGTTGACGCTGCATCGCCCATTGTCGGTCGAACGGAGCGCCGATGGCTTCCACTACGTGAACGGGACGCCGACCGACTGCGTCCACATCGCGATGACCGGCCTCTTCGACGACCGGCCCGACATCGTCGTCTCGGGCATCAACAACGGCCTGAACATGGGCGACGACACGATCTATTCCGGCACCGTGGCGGCTGCGATGGAAGGCTTCCTGTTCGGTGTGCCGTCGTTCGCGTTCTCGCTGGTCGACCGCGACTGGACGCATCTGGAAGGCGCCGCGCGGGTCGCCCAGAAGGTCGTCGCGCGGGTCATGGACGCCCGCCCGACCGCGCCGTTCCTGCTGAACGTCAACATCCCGAACCTCGAGCATGTCGATCAGGCACCGGTCGTCGTCACGCGCCTCGGCAAGCGTCATCCGTCGGAACCCGTCCATACGATGCAGAGCCCGCGCGGCGGAACGATCTACTGGATCGGTGCGGCGGGCGCGGCACGCGACGCGGGACCCGGGACCGACTTCCATGCGGTCGCGAGCGGGCAGGTCTCGATCACACCGCTGCAGATCGATCTGACGCGGGTCGACCAGCTCGATGAACTGCAGCGCTGGCTCGGCGCGTGACATGACGAGCCGGCCACCGCGGAAGACGTGGATGGTCGAAATGCCGGTCACCGCGAGCCCGCCGTCGCCGCGGCCGGGGAAGGCCGCGGCGAAGACCACCACGAGGTCCGCGCCCGCGGACCGCCCCGCGTCGCCTCGACCGGTCACGGCGGACCCGCGCCAGCGCGCCGAGCAGGATCGACGCGAGCGCACGCAAGGGAGCGGGCACGCCCGCGCGGGACTCACGCCCGAACGCATGCGCGAACGGATGGTCGAGCGGCTCGCCACGTCCGGCATCCGGCATCCGGCCGTGTTGGCCGCGATGGGCAGCGTGCCGCGCCATCGCTTCGTCGACGAGGGTCTGTCGAGCCGCGCCTACGACGACACGGCGCTGCCGATCGGCCATGCGCAGACGATCTCGCAACCCTATGTCGTCGGGCGCATGACCGAACTGATCATCGCCGAGCTGCCGGTCGCGCCACGCCTTGCGCGGGTGATGGAGATCGGGACCGGCTGCGGCTACCAGGCGGCCGTCCTCGCGCAGGTCGTCGGCGAGGTTTTCTCGATCGAGCGCATCCGCGCGCTGCACGAGCGGGCGCGCGACAACCTGCGGGCGCTGCGCGTTCCCAATCTGCGGCTGGTCCACGGCGACGGGCTGCTCGGGCTGCCCGACGCCGGGCCGTTCGACGCGATGCTGATCGCGGCTGCGGGCGATGCGTTGCCCGACGCTCTCCTCGATCAACTGAAGGTGGGTGGCCGGCTGCTGGCGCCGCTCGCGACGGGCAAGGGTCGCGCCGGCGAACAGACCCTGTGCCTGTTCGTCCGAACCGGGCGATCCAACTGGTCGACGACGTTGCTCGACGCCGTTCGCTTCGTGCCGTTGAAACCCGGCCTCGCCTGATGTCGATCGATGCGCGCCGGGGGCGGGCGCATCGGTCGGTGCGCTAAACTGCGCTCCCCTTTGCAGCCACGTGTGCGGGATGCGGCACGCGAACGACCCGGTCCCAATGACGTCCTGCTTCTCCCCGCGCCTCGCGACGCATCGCATCGCGCCGACGTTGCTGGTGACCGCGTTGCTGTTGGGCGGTTGCGCGTCGCGCAGCCTCGTCACCCCGCCGCAGGTCGTCGACTGGTCGACCGGGTCGCCGTCGGTCAAGCCATTGCCGGTGCCGGCGCCCGCGCAGTTCTACACCGTCAGGCGCGACGACACGCTCGCATCGATCGCGAAGCGCTTCAACACGACGCCGGCCGAGCTTGCGGCCTGGAACGGTCTCGGCCCGAATCCTCGCGTGAGGATCGATCAGGTGTTGCGTGTATCGGCTCCCGCGTCGGCGGGTGGGGACACGACTGCACCGGTCGCGACGACGCAGCCGATCGGCACCGAAACGGTCGAGCAGCGCCCGTTGGGGGTC
>CAXTPX010000349.1:0-4444 GCA_964246005.1 uncultured Burkholderiaceae bacterium
TCGGCATCGCCGCGCGTTCCCTTCGAGCACGCGCTCGAGGAACTGGAGACGATCGTGCAACAGATGGAAGACGGCACCCTGTCGCTCGATCAGTCGCTCGCCGCCTACCGTCGCGGCGCCGAGCTCGTGAAGGCGTGCGAGTCGGCGCTCGAGCACGTGAAGGAACAGGTGCGGGTACTCGACGGCGAGTTGCTGCGTCCGCTCGCCGACGTCTCGGCGCGTGGTTCGGACCGCGGCTCGGACCGCGCATGAGCGCCGTCGCCGGTCTGTCCGGGACGCGGGAACCGATGGCCGTCGAGAGCCGATGGATGCCGGCGGCGCGCGCGCGCGTCGAGGCTGCGCTCGACGCGGTGCTGCCGTCGCCGACGACGCTGCCCGGGCGATTGCACGAGGCGATGCGGTACGCGACGCTCGGCGGCGGCAAGCGCGTGCGGGCGATGCTGGTCCATGCGGCCGGCGACTGGGCGCGAGGCGATCGTTCGACCACGGCCGAAGAGGAAGCCGCGCTCGATGCCGCGGCGTGCGCGGTCGAGCTGATCCACGCGTACTCGCTGGTGCACGACGACCTGCCGTCGATGGACGACGACGACCTGCGGCGTGGCCGTCCGACCGTGCACGTCGCGTACGACGAGGCGACGGCGCTCCTCGTCGGCGACGCGCTGCAGACGCTGGCGTTCGAGGTGCTGGCCCGCTCGGCGGCGCCGGCGCGCGTGGCCGGGCAGGTCCTGTTGCTCGCGCGGGCGAGCGGTTCCGTCGGCATGGCCGGCGGGCAGGCGATCGATCTCGACAGTGTCGGCAAGTCGCTCACCTGGCCGGAGCTCGAGACGATGCATCGTGCGAAGACCGGTGCCTTGCTGCGTGCGGCGATTTTCCTCGGCGCGACCGCAGCGCATAATCCTGCCGGCTCGACGACGCCGGACGACGCGAGCGCGGAGCCGGCACCGCTCGAACGCTTCGCCGCAGCGGTCGGACTCGCGTTCCAGGTCGTCGACGACATTCTCGACGTCGAGACCGACAGTGCGGTCCTCGGCAAGACGGCCGGCAAGGATGCGATGAACGACAAGCCCACCGTCGTGACGACCCTCGGCCTCGACCGGGCGAAGGCGCTCGCCCAGGTGCTGCGCGAGGAGGCCGAACGGGCGCTCGACGATCTCGGCGGTCGATCGGGCCGCCTCGCCGACGTCGCGGCGTTCATCATCGGCCGCTCGTTCTGAATCGTATGGTCTTCGGCATACCTTCGGCCGCACACCGCCCAACAGATCGATGCCACTTCGCGCATCGGCACCTCGCATGAACGATCTGCTCCAAATCATCGATTCGCCGGCCGACCTGAAGAAGCTCGAACGGCACCAGTTGCACACGGTCGCCCAGCAGTTGCGCGCGTACGTGCTCGACTCGGTGTCGAAGACCGGCGGTCACCTGTCGTCGAACCTCGGGACCGTCGAGCTGACGATCGCGCTGCACTACGTGTACGACACGCCGCACGACCGCATCGTGTGGGACGTCGGCCATCAGACCTACCCGCACAAGATCCTGACCGGGCGTCGCGACCGCATGCACACGTTGCGGCAGAAGGACGGCATCTCCGGCTTCCCGCGCCGCGACGAGTCCGAGTACGACACGTTCGGGACCGCGCACTCGTCGACCAGCATCTCGGCCGCGCTCGGGATGGCGACGGCCGCCAAGCTGAAAGGCGACCTGAATCGCAAGAGCATCGCGGTGATCGGCGACGGCGCGATGTCGGCCGGCATGGCGTACGAGGCGCTCAACAACGCTGGCGTGATGCCGGACGTCGACCTGCTCGTGATCCTCAACGACAACGACATGTCGATCTCGCCGCCGGTGGGCGCGCTCAACAAGTACCTGGCGCGGTTGATGAGCGGCAAGTTCTACGCGACCGCGAAGAACGTCGGCCGCCAGGTGCTGGGCGGCGTGCCGCCGCTGTTCGAACTCGCGAAGAAATTCGAGGAGCACGCGAAGGGCATGGTCGTGCCCGCCACGATGTTCGAGGAGTTCGGCTTCAACTACATCGGGCCGATCGACGGACACGACCTCGACTCGCTGATTCCCACGCTGCAGAACCTGAAGGAGCTCGGTGGTCCGCAGTTCCTGCATGTGGTCACGCGGAAGGGGCAGGGCTACAAGCTCGCCGAAGCCGACCCGGTGCTGTATCACGGACC
This sequence comes from uncultured Burkholderiaceae bacterium, assembly GCA_964246005.1. Lineage (GTDB taxonomy): Bacteria > Pseudomonadota > Gammaproteobacteria > Burkholderiales > Burkholderiaceae_D > CAHJXF01. The sequence continues at coordinate 2,181 of CAXTPX010000349.1, forward strand.
GAGCAAGTTCGATCCGAGCATCGGCATCACGCCCCCGGTGGCGCCGGGCAAGAAGACCTACACCCAGGTGTTCGGTTCGTGGCTGTGCGACATGGCGGCGGCCGATCATCGGCTGGTCGGCATCACGCCCGCGATGCGCGAGGGCTCGGGCCTCGTCGAGTTCGAGCGCCGCTTCCCGACGCGTTACTTCGACGTCGGCATCGCCGAGCAGCACGCGGTGACGTTCGCGGCCGGCATCGCGGCCGAAGGACTGAAGCCGGTCGTCGCGATCTATTCGACCTTCCTGCAGCGCGGCTACGACCAGTTGATCCACGACGTCGCGTTGCAGAACCTCGACGTCACGTTCGCGCTCGACCGCGCGGGACTCGTCGGGCAGGACGGTGCGACGCACGCGGGCAACTACGACATTCCTTTCCTGCGCTGCATCCCGAACATGATGGTGATGGCCGCGTCCGACGAGGCCGAGTGCCGCGCGATGCTGACCACCGCGTTCCTGCACGACGGGCCGGCAGCCGTCCGCTATCCCCGGGGTGCCGCGGCCGCATCGCATGCGGTGTCGGGCGCGGCGTCGGGAGGGCTTCAGACGCTCGCACCCCTCGCGATCGGCAAGGGCGTCGTGCTTCGCGAATGCAGCGGCGGCAGCGGGCCGCGGTCGACCGGCGCCGCGCCTCGGGTCGCGATCCTGGCGTTCGGCTCGATGGTCGCCGCTGCCCTCGCGGCGGGGGAGACGCTCGACGCGACCGTCGCCAACATGCGCTTCGTGAAGCCGATCGACGCGGCGTTGCTGGCCGAGCTGGCGCAACACCACGACCTGCTGGTGACGGTGGAAGAGGGCGCGGTGATGGGAGGTGCCGGCTCGGCATGCGCCGAGGCACTCGCAGAGACCGGCACCGTCCGGCCGTTCTTGCATTTGGGCTTGCCGGACCTATTTATCGACCACGGCGACCCGGCGCATCTCCTGGCCGAGCACGGGCTCAGCGAAGCCGGCATCGTTGCATCGGTCCGCGAGCGCCTCACGCAGATGGCCGGCCGTCGTGACAATGGGGGATTGGCTGAGTTGCGCGAGCCGAGATTGGTCGTCAACAACGCCTGATTGTCGTGTGAAGATGCGGGTGGCGCGGGCCGGCCGCCTTCAGTCGCTGTCCAGCCCGTCCGCCCGCTCGTCCTTCTGCACCGTCCGTCATCGACCCTGTCCGCGAACGCGGGCCACCCGACATGAATGCTCCCGACCCGATCAAGTCCCTCTCGTTCGACCTGCCGGACGTGCAAGGCTTTCCGGACCTGCGTCACCTCGCGATCCAGCGCGTCGGCATCAAGGGCGTGCGGCATCCGCTGACGGTGCGCAACCAGGCCGGCGAGGTGCAGCACACCGTCGGGACCTGGAGCTTGGACGTGCACCTGCCGGAGACGGTCAAGGGCACGCACATGTCGCGCTTCATGGCGCTGCTCGAAGAGCGGAGCGGCGTCCTCGACCTGCCCGCGTTCCGGACGCTGCTCGCGACGATGACGACCAAGCTCGACGCTGAAGCCGGACGCATCGACGTGCGCTTTCCGTTCTTCATCACGAAGGTCGCCCCGGTCTCGCACGTGCAGAGCCTGCTCGACATCGAGGTCACGTTGACCGGCCGGATCGTCGACGGACGGACCGACGTGTCGGTGACGGTGGTCGTGCCGGTCACGAGCCTGTGCCCGTGCTCGAAGGAGATCTCCGACTACGGCGCGCACAACCAGCGCTCGCACGTGACGATCGAGGCGGGACTCGGCCACGACGAATCGATGTCGGTCGAGGAGCTCGTGCGCATCGCCGAGGAAGAGGCGTCGTGCGAAGTCTACGGCTTGCTGAAGCGACCCGACGAGAAGTACGTGACCGAACGCGCGTACGAGAATCCGAAGTTCGTCGAGGACCTGATCCGCGATGTCGTGCAACGGCTCGACGAGGAACCGCGTATCGGTCGCTACGTGGTCGAGGTCGAGAACTTCGAATCGATCCACAACCACAGCGCTTACGCTCGCATCGAGCGTCCGGCCAGCACGACCGGTTGACCTGCCGCGGTCAATAGCGCCGCGTCAGCACCATGCTGACGCCGTTGCGGCTGACTTCCGTGCGGGACAGGAAGCTCATGCCGAGGAGCGGCGGCCCATCGTAGCTGCCCTCCATCACGCCCGCGTCGACGTTGGTCAGCTCGACGTCGCCGACCCGGATGCGATCGAGCTTCACGACTCGATACGAGACGGCCCCGTTCGCGGTGTTGGCGACCGCGCGG
>CAXTPX010000350.1:0-4406 GCA_964246005.1 uncultured Burkholderiaceae bacterium
TGGAACACCCGCCACGTCTGGGAGGAAAGTGATATCACACTGACATCGCTCGCGGACGAGGGACGAACCATGGCCACCGGACGCTCGCAGGCCACGACGAAGACGACATTGAACGGCTACCCGGTCTTCGCGGTCGGGGTGGTGCTGGCGGTGGCAGGCGTCGCCGTGCTGATCCTGATGGCGCTGGACGGCGTGCGGGATCTGCGACTCGCCGCCGGACCGCTCTTCGTCGCGATCGGCGTCGTCGTGCTGCTCGGCATCTACATGCTCAACCCGAACCAGGCGGTCGTGCTCACGCTGTTCGGCCGCTACGTCGGGACCGACCGCGGCAACGGGCTGCGCTGGGCGAACCCGCTGTATCGCAAGGCCCGCGTCAGCCTTCGCGCCCACAGCTTCGTGTCGGAACGCATCAAGGTCAACGACGCGCGCGGCAACCCGATCGAGATCGCGGCGGCCATCGTGTGGCGGGTGCGCGACTGCGCGCAGGCCCTCTTCGACGTCGACGACTACGTGACCTTCCTCGGTGTCCAGACCGAGACCGCGATCCGGCATCTCGCGTCGAGCTATCCGTACGACGAGGGGATCGCGGATGTCGAGGACGGCGCGTTGGAGCCGCGCAGCCCGAAGCGGACCACCGAGCTGACGTTGCGCGCGAGCACCGCCCAGGTCACGCAGAGCCTGATCGGGGAACTGGCCGACCGGCTGCTGGTCGCGGGGATCACGATCGACGACGCGAAACTGACCCACCTCGCGTACGCGTCCGAGATCGCCGGCGTGATGCTGCGACGCCAGCAGGCCGAGGCCATCATCGCCGCGCGCCAGAAAATCGTGCTCGGCGCGGTGACGATGGTCGAGATGGCGCTGAAGGGGCTGTCCGATCGCAACATCATCGAGCTCGACGACGAACGCAAGGCGGCGATGGTCAGCAACCTGCTGGTCGTGCTGTGCTCCGAGAGCGAGACCCAGCCGATCATCAACGCCGGCACGCTCTACAACTAGGCCGCGCGATGATCGACAAGGAAGCGCAGTCGCTCTCGACACCGCATGTGGTCTATCAACATCGCCAGACCGGGTGGGCGATGCTGCTGATCGGGTGCATTCCGGCGGCCGGCGTCGCGCTCCAGTTCGCATTGGTGGCACCGGCCCAGCGATCGCTGCCGCCCGCGGTGTTCATCTTCCTTTCGATGGCCATGGCATTCGTGCTGCTCGTCTTCACGTCGCTGTCGCTGACGATCACGCGCGACGACCTGCGCGTGCGCTTCGGGATCGGCATCGTCCGGAAGACGATCGCGCTCGACGACATCGTCGACGCGGTCGTCGTGAGGACGCACTGGTACGAAGGCTGGGGCATCCGCCGGACCCGGCGCGGAATGCTCTACAACGTCGCCGGGTTCGACGCGGTGCGTCTTCGCCTGCGAAACGGGCGCGCCACGATCGTCGGGAGCGACGATGCGGAGCGACTGGCTTACGCGATCCGGCGAACGATCGACGAACGACGGCGAAGGTCTCGCGTCTCGACGGTGGCCTGACGGATGGCGAGTCCGGACAGGAAGTCCTTCCTGCTGCGCATCGATCCGTCCTTGTGGACCGGCATCGAACGGCTGGCCGCGACCGAGTTGCGCAGCGTCAACGCGCAGATCGAATACCTGCTCCGCGAATCGCTGGCGAAGCGCGGGCTCCTCGTCGAGTCCGGGACGGCGAAGCGCAAGCCGGCGCGCTGAGGGACCTTTCAGATCGGGCGTAAAATCCGGCCTCCCGGCCACCCGCCACCAACGCGATCGAGCGCCATGTACGTCTCCGAAATCACGCATTTCCTCGAAGACCTGAAGGAAAAGAATCCGAAGATCGTCGAGGAGCAGAAGAAGGGGCGCGCGCTCTGGTGGGACAAGAAGCCGCAGACTGCCGAGGAGGTCGAACTCGGTGCGCAGTCGAAGGTGCGACAGAGCGGCTACGTGTACCAGACGAAGGTCTGACCGATGGCGCGTCGTCGTTCGGGCCCGCGACGATGACGCTCGACGAGTTGCCTCCGCCCGTCTCGATCGACAGCACGCCGGCCACCACCGACGGCCTCGCACTCGCGCGGCTGTACGGCGAGCCGCTCTTCAAGGTTCCGCAGGACCTCTACATTCCGCCCGACGCGCTCGAGGTGTTCCTCGAGGCATTCGAGGGGCCGCTCGACCTGCTGCTGTACCTGATCCGGAAGCAGAACTTCAACGTTCTCGACATCCCGATGGCCGAGGTCACGCGCCAGTACCTCGGTTACATCGAGCAGATCCGCAAGAGCAATCTCGAGCTCGCCGGCGAATACCTGCTGATGGCCGCGATGCTGATCGAGATCAAGTCACGAATGCTGTTGCCGGTGAAGCGGAGCGACGGCAAGGGCGAGGTCGACGATCCGCGTGCGGAACTGGTTCGCCGCCTGATCGAATACGAACGGATGAAGCTCGCGGCGCTCCAGGTCGATGCCCTGCCGGCCGTCGGTCGCGACTTCGTCACGGCGGCGGCCACGATCGACGAGAGCGTCGAGAAGGTCTGGCCCGAAGTGCACGTGGACGACCTGCAGGCAGCCTGGACCGACGTGCTGCGGCGGGCGCGCCTCGTCCAGCACCATCGCATCACGCGCGAGGAACTGTCGGTGCGCGAGCACATGACGCAGATCCTGCGGCGACTGCGCGATGCGCGCTTCGTCGAATTCGGTGATCTGTTCGACGCGAGCCGCGGGATCCCGGTCGCGATCGTCAACTTCCTCGCGCTGCTCGAACTGGCGCGCGAGTTCCTGATCGAGGTGACGCAGGGCGAGGCGTACGCGCCGATCTACGTGAAGCTGGCGTATACGCCGAGCTGAGCGTCGTCTCGCGCACGCGGGAACGACGAGAACTGGCGACCTTCTTCTCGAACGGATCGACCCGCACCGGTCGTCCGGATCACTTCCCGCGGTAGCGCGGTGGACGCTTCGCGGCGAACGCGGCGCGTCCCTCGGCACGGTCTTCGCTGTCCCGCAACGCGCCCCACGCATCGCGCTCGGCACGCAGTCCCTGGTCCAGCGGCAGGCTGCGGGCATCGCGCAGCAGTCGCTTCACCGCACGCACCGCGAGCGGTGCGTTGGCCTGCACGCGACGCGCGATCGCGAACGCCCGATCGCGAAGATCTTCGGCCGGTACGACGACGCTGACGAGTCCGATGCGCAGTGCCTCCGCCGCATCGATGCTGTCGCCGGTCAGCAGCAGATAAGCCGCGTGCGCGTCGCCGATCAGGCGCGGCAGCCGCTGCGTTCCCCCGGATCCGGGGATCGTGCCGACCCGGACCTCGCTCAAGGCGAAGCGGGCGTGCGCCGCTGCGATGCGGATATCGCAGGCGAGCCCGATCTCGAGTCCGCCGCCCATCGCGAGTCCGTTGAATGCACAGATCAGGGGCTTGTCGGTGACGAGCGTCGCCGTGAGCGAATTGCTGCCGCCGGCCAGCAGCCGTTCGTCGACGAAGGGATCCGAAGCCGCCGGCCCCTTGAGATCGGCTCCCGCAGAGAACGCGCGGTCACCGGCGCCGCTGACGATCGCGACGTCGATGCCGTGATCTCCGTCGATGCGCATCCAGACCTCCCGGATCGCGCGCCGCATGTCGTCGTCGATCGCGTTCAGCGCATCCGGACGGTTCAGGGTGACGACCGCGATGCGGTCGACGATCACGAAATCGACGGACATGTCGCTACCGGCGATGCGCGATTCGCCTCACGGATCGATTCGGTGCTTGAAGCCCGGGCGATTCGATCCCGCGGTCTTCGCGAGCGACGCGATGATCACCGCGCGGGTCTCGGCCGGGTCGATCACGTCGTCGATGAGTCCCATCGCGGCCGCTTCGTAGGCACTCGACTCGGCCTCGACCCGCGCGGTGATCTCGGCACGTCGCTGCGCCGGATCGGGCGCGTTCGCGATGTCCTTGCCGTGCACGATTTCGATCGCGGCCTCCGGGCCCATCACGTCGAAGTGGGCGGTCGGCCACGCGACGATCGTGTCGGGATTCATCACGCGGCCGCCGAGCGCGAGATAGGCGAGGCCGATCGCCTTCCGCGCGACGATCGTGATCTTCGGCACGGTGGTCGCGATGACCGCGTTCAGCAGCCGTGCGGCCAGCGTCACCATCCGCTGTCTCTCGATGTCGGGACCGACCAGGAAGCCCGGCGCATCGCAGATGAAGACGAGCGGGACATGGAACGCGTCGCAGATCTCGACGAACTTGCGGACCTTGTGCGCGGCCTTCTCGTCGAGAACGCCGCCGCGCGCAGCGGGATTCGATGCGACGAAAGCGACCACCTGCCCGTCGATGCGCCCGAGCGCAGTGACGAGGTTGGGACCGTAGCGCGGGCGGTAGTGGAACAGCTCGCCGGCGTCGGTGATCAGCGTCAGGACGCG
>CAXTPX010000351.1:0-4402 GCA_964246005.1 uncultured Burkholderiaceae bacterium
CGACGGGGCCGGCCCGCCGTTCGCCGTCCCGGCCCTGGTCGCCGTCGCGAAGCGGGAAGGCGACGCGGCGTCGATCGTGATGCTGGCCGGGCGTCTCTTCCAGGTGGTCGTCAAGCCGGTCTCGGCGCCGCTGCCCACCGGCTGGGTCGTGATCGGCTTCGGCATCGACGACGCGGTCGCGAGCGACCTGCATCGGGTCACGGGCCTCGACGTCACGTTCCTCGGTCGACGGCCGGGCGGCGCCTGGCAACTGCAGGCGAGCACGCTGCCGGCTGCCCTGAAGCCGGTCGTCGAGCGGGCGATGCAGGAAGGGCGCGGCATCGGCGGCCTCGCGATGCCGGGCAACGCGCCGTACGTGACGCGCGTCGTGTCCGAGCCGGGAAGCGGGAGCTCGGTGGCCGCGGTCCTGCAGATCCCGCTCGACGAGGCGCTCGCCCCGTTCCATCGGCTGATGCGGCACTTCGCCGGCCTCGCGCTGATCGGCATCCTCGTCTCGACCTCGTTCGGCATCGTCATCGCCCGCGGCATCGCGAAGCCGGTGCGACAGCTCGCGGGGTTCGCGCGACGCATCGCCACCGGCGACTACGCCGAGCCGCCCCGCATCGATCGCATCGACGAGATCGGCGACCTGTCCGCGGCCTTCGACCACATGCGGGCCGGGATCGAGATGCGAGAGCACCGCATCCTGGACCTCGCCTATCGCGACGGACTCACGGGCCTGCCGAACCGGGCGCTGTTCGCGGACCGCATCAAGCAGGCGGTGGCGCATGCGCGCCGTACGCAGGTCCCGCTGTCGGTGATGGTCGTCGACCTGGACCGCTTCAAGGACGTCAACGACACGCTCGGCCACCCGCTCGGGGACGCGCTGCTGCAGGAGGTCGCGCGACGCCTGACGTCGGCCCTGCGTCGCGAGACCGACACGGTGGCCCGGCTGGGCGGCGACGAATTCGCCATCCTCCTGCCGTCGACCGGGGCGGACGCCGCGCGCGCCGTGGCTCGCACCATCCAGCGCGCGATCGAGGTGCCCGCGAGCCTCGACGGCCATGTGGTCGACGTCCACGCGAGCATCGGCATCGCGTCGTTCGACCTCACCCTCGCGGAGGGACAGGGCGCCGACCTCGACGAACTGCTGCGCCATGCGGACGTGGCGATGTACGTGGCCAAGCGCGACAACAGCGACTTCGCGGTCTACGACAGCCGCCTCGAAGGTCACACGGCCGCCCGCCTGTCGCTGATGAGCGAGTTGCGCAAGGCCGTCGAGAAAAACGAACTGATCGTCTACTACCAGCCGAAGATCGTCCTCAACGGCACGCCGTGCAACAGCGCCGAAGCGCTGATCCGGTGGCAGCATCCGCAGCGCGGCTTCATCCCGCCGTCGGAGTTCATCCCGTTCGCGGAGCAGACCGGCTACATCCGCACGATCACGACCTGGTTGCTCGAGGCGGTCACCGCGCAATGCGCACGCTGGCGTCTCGACGGGCTCGACGTCGACGTCTCGATCAACATCTCCGCGCGCGACCTGCTCAACCCCGAGCTGCCCACCCGACTCGGCGCACTGCTCGAACAGCACGGGTGTCGGCCCGACTCGCTCTGCCTCGAGATCACCGAGAGCGCGATCCTCGAGGACGTGCTCCATGCGATCGAGAATCTCGATCGCTTCGCCGCCCTCGGCTGCAAGCTATCGATCGACGACTACGGCACCGGCTACTCATCTCTCTCGTATCTGAAGCGGCTGCCCGTCGACGAACTCAAGATCGACCGTTCGTTCGTGATGAACATGAACAAGAGTCGCGACGATCGGGTCATCGTCCAGTCGACGATCGACCTCGCCCACAACCTCGGCATGTCGGTGACGGCCGAGGGCGTCGAGGACCAGCCGACGCTCGACGCCCTGCGAGCGTTGGGCTGCGACCTCGCGCAGGGTTACCTGATGAGCCGGCCGATCCCGGCCGACGATTTCGCGCGCTGGATGCGGGAGTCGAAGTGGGTCGGTTCCGGCATGCCCATGCGGTTGGTCAGTCGCGCCTGAGGCGCTGTTCCGCCATCGACTCCGGCGATCGGTCTCTTCCGCCGCCCCGGGACGGGCGGCGACGCAGGATGACGCTCGAGCTTGCGATGCGCTCGGGTTCAGGGTCGGACCGCGGGCGTCTCGACCGGCAGCCCCGCCGCGCGCTGACGCAGGTAGAGCTCCAGTTCGATCAGTTCGACGGCATCGTCGGCGAACGGCTCGGCGCGCACGCCGTTCATGCAGCCGCGCACCCGGCGCGTCAGCGAGCCGAGCGCCTGCCACTCGAGCCGGTAGATCGGATAGCCGGTGGGGTGCGCCTGCGGGATCACGCTACCGCCGAGACGGCCGCCGGCGTTCGCGTCGTGGCACTGCGCGCACGACATCGCGAGCTGACCCATCGGCTGTCGATAGATCGCTTCCCCGCGCGCGCGATACGGCTCCAGGCGCGCGTCGGCGATCGACGCCACCGGCAACCCGCGCGACTGACGACCGACGTAGGTCGTCAGCGCGAGCAGCGTCTGGTCGTCGACGCCGAGGGGGGTCGCGCCCTGGTAGCGGACCCGGCAGGCATCGATGCGACCGGACAGCGTGATGGGCCGGCCGGTCCGCTCGTCGAAGTCCGGGTAGCGCGCGGCGACGCCGCGCATGCTCGTCGCCGCGTCGCCGTGACAGGACGCGCACGAACGATCACGCGGCGCCGTCTTCGTCGACCACAGCGTCTCGCCTTCCGCGACCCACAACAGGCCCGGATTCGACGTCTCGTCGTCCTGCATCGCGCGGAGCGCGGGCGTCATGAAGTCGTAGCCGGAGCGACGCTCGGACTCTCCGCGAGCGCAGCCGGACCAGAGGACCGCCAGCAGCAGGCCGCCCACGATGCCGGCGACACGGTCCCTCATGTCACGGTGATCGTCGCGCTCTCGGTCTGCGCGAAGCCGTTGTCGCCTTCCCACGTGAAGGTCAGCGTGCCGGTCACGGTCGCGGTCGTGAAGAAGGCGACGAGCGGGTTGGCCGAGATCGCCGGGAAGAGCTCCGCCGCGAAGACCTGCTCGCCGTCGTAGCGACACGTGAACCGGTTGATCAGGTTGCGCGGCAGCGTCGTCCCGGCATCGCCGGGCCGGTAGCCCGTTTCCATCGGATGCGCGATCAGCGCCTTGATCTCGATGATCTCGCCGCGTGCAGCGGTCTTGGGGACGGTGATCAGCGCGCGTGCCATGGGGTCAGGTCTCGATGCACGCGGCGATCGTGACGATCACTTCGGTGCCGTGCTGCCAGAACGATCCGTCGCTCATCTCGGCCACCGCGACGAGATGTTGCGAGGTCGCGAGACGCATCCGGGTCGAGACGCTCGCCTTGCCGGAACGCGGCCCGAGCGTGAAGACCGCCACGTCGCGTTGCGGATTGCGTTCGTTGAAGAGCGCGATGCGGCGCACGTGATCGCTCGGCGTCATCGGACTGTCGACCGTGATGGTGACCGGTGCCGCGTTGCCGTTCTCGATCAGCAACGCGATCTCGAGATGGACACGACCGTCCGCGATCGGCTTGCCACCGGTGAACGTGCGCAACGCCGCATCGAGGTCGGGCCCGGGTGCGCCGACGGCCGGTCGCAGGACCACGATGGCGGCGAGTCCTGCGACGGTCTGCAGCGCACGGCGACGGCCGACCGATGGCACGAAGCGGTCCATCAACGCAGCGTCGCGAGATAGGCGACGACATCCTCGATCTGCTGCGCGTCGAGGACCGGCTTGCCGCGGAACGCGTTTCCCACCCGGACCGCCTGGTCGATTCGATGGTAGGCAGGCATCAGCGTTGCCGGATCGAGGCGACGGGCATCGACGATCCGCAGTCGCAGTTGCGCCACGGTCCATCGCGATCCGGCGCCGGCCAGGTTCGGCGCGAGCGTGCCCTGCGAGCGCTCGTCCGGAAAGGGGCCGGTGTGACAGAGCAGGCAAAGGCCGACATGGCGATCACCGACGATCGTCCGTCCACGATCGGCATCGCCGGGAATGGCGGTCAACGGTGCGGGGATGGTGTCGTCGACGACGACCGGCGCCGTCTCGATGGCATGCGCGTCGACCGACAAGGCCCCGGTCAGAACCAGCCATGCGCCGGCGCACCACCGAGACACCGTGCGCATGCCGAAAGCCCGGTCAGGCCTTCTTCAGGCTGTGATTCTTGAGCGGCAGGTCGCGGATGCGCTTGCCGGTCGCGGCGAAGACCGCGTTGAGCACGGCCGGCGCCGCAACCGCAATGGTCGGCTCGCCGACCCCACCCCAGAAGCCGCCGGTCGGCACCAGCACCGTCTCGACCTTCGGCATCTCGCGCAGCGTCATCACGCGATAGTCGTTGAAGTTGCGTTGCGTGATCCGCCCATCCTTGACCGTGCACTCGCCGTAC
>CAXTPX010000352.1:0-4392 GCA_964246005.1 uncultured Burkholderiaceae bacterium
TGCCCTGCGCTCCTTCCAATCCTGCTGGTGGCTCATCGTGCTGGTCATGCTGCTGTCGCTGGTCGTCGGATGACTCGCTGCGCGATCGGCGTCGACATCGGGACGACGAGCACCAAGGTCGTCGTGTTCCGCGCCGACCGCAAGGGACGTGGGGCGGTGCTCGGTGAACACGCGATCGAGTATCCGCTCGAGACGCCGGTGCCGGGCGCGGCCGAACAGGATCCCGAGCGCATCTTCCAGGCGGTCGTCGGCGCGATCCACGGCGCCGTCATGGCCGCGCGGGTCACGGGCGACGAGGTCGCGTGCATCGCGTTCAGCGCGGCGATGCACAGCCTGATCGCGATCGACGAACACGACCGGCCGCTGACGCCGAGCTACACGTGGGCCGACAACCGCGCGGCGCCGTGGGCCGAGCGCGTCAACGCCGACCACGACGGACTCGCGATCTATCGTCGCACCGGCACGCCCATCCATCCGATGTCGCCGCTGATCAAGCTGCTGTGGCTGCGCCACGCACGGCCCGATGTCTGGAAGCGGGCGCGCCGCTTCATCGGCATCAAGGAGTTCGTGATGAAGCGGCTGTGCGGCGAGTACGTCGTCGATCATTCGATCGCATCGGCGACCGGTCTGTTCAATCTCGCGACGCTCGACTGGGATACCGGTGCGCTCGCGCTGACCGAGGTCGATGCATCGCAGCTGTCGACGCTCGTCCCGACGACGCATCGCCTCGCGTTCGTCGATGCGGCGCAGGCACACGCCCTCGGCCTCGTCGCCGACACGCCGGTGATCGTCGGCGCCAACGATGGCGTGCTGTCGAACCTCGGCGTCGGCGCGATCGAGCGCGGCTCGGTCGCGTTGACGATCGGGACCAGCGGCGCGATGCGGACCGTCGTCGACGCGCCGCGGACCGATCCCGACGGACGCACGTTCTGCTACGCGCTGACCGAGCAGCACTGGATCGTGGGCGGCCCGGTCAACAACGGCGGCATCGTGCTGCGCTGGGTGCGCGACGAGTTCGCGGCGGCCGAGACCGAAACCGCGAAGCGTCTCGGCATCGACCCGTACGACGTGCTGACGCACATCGCCGCGCGCATCCCGGCGGGTGCGGGTGGCCTGCTGTTCCATCCGTACCTCGCCGGCGAACGCGCGCCGCTGTGGAACGCGGACCTGCGCGGCTCGTTCTTCGGGCTCGCGATGCATCACCGCAAGGAGCACATGATCCGCGCGGTGCTCGAAGGCGTGCTGATGAACCTGCACACCATCCTGCCCGCGATCGAGGACTTGATCGGCCGCACGCGCGTGATCAAGGCGACCGGCGGCTTCGCGCGCTCGCCGATGTGGCGGCAGATGCTGGCCGACGTGTTCGATCGCGAGGTGGTCATCCCCGAGAGCATCGAGAGCTCGTGCTTCGGCGCCGCGATGCTGGGGCTGTTCGCGCTGGGCGAGCTGAAGTCGCTCGACGAGGTCGCGGACCTGATCGGGGCGACGCACCGTCACCAGCCGGATCCGACAGCGGCGGCGGCCTATGCACGGCTCGCACCGATCTTCGCGGCGCTCCCGCGACAACTCGAAGCGCAGTACCGCGCGATCACGGCGTTCCAGCGCGACCCGGGCTAGCAGTGAAAGCGGTCATGAGCCGCTCGGGCGGCGCCTTCGACGCGGCCCCTCGTGTGAATCGTTCGAGGCAGACGCGCCGGTGGTTCTCCGGTTGCCTGATCGTGTCGACCACCACGACTTCGGCCGCAACCCTCGAATCGTCCGTCGCACCGCCAACAGTTGCAACCGAAACTGTTGCACCCGCCACGTCTTCAACGACGCCGAAGGTTTCACGGCAACCGGCTCGCGTTGCGCCAGGCTCGCAGAAGCGTCTCGACCTGTCGCCGGCGATATTGAAATCGGCCATTGCCGCTGCGGAGCCTGCGCCGACACCGCGCGGCGCTTTCGGGACGCAGCCGGTCGCATCGCAGAGGAGAATCGACCGTGCGTTTCAGGCAGCGCAAATCGAGGGCTGCCTGGGCGACGACCCGCTGAAGTTCGATCCGCTACCCGTCTGGGGCGGCTTCGTCATGGGCATCTTCGCGGTCCCGTACACGCTCCATGCGATGGCAACCGGACGCTGCAGGCTGTCGTCGAAGTGACGTCAGTTCACCAGCGGCGCATGCCAGCGCGCCGCGTCGATCACCGACCAGAGGTGGATCACCCACCCGAGCAGCAGGATCCACAGTGCGCCCGCGGCGACGAAGAAGAGGAACGCGGCGAGCAGCCGCCCCTGCACGAGCTGGCCGAGGCCCGGGATGAAGAAGCTGCAGATGGCGGCGAGCACGTTGCCGCCGGATCCTTGACCGTTCATGTCCTCTCCTCGCTGTTGTCGATCGGGTCGATCCAGTTGATGGTGGCGGACGGCGGCGCGCACGGATCCTCGTCGAACGCCAGGTCGCCGTCCGCGACGGGCTCCCCGGTCGCGCGCAGGCCGGCGAACGGATACAGCGCGCGATCCATCAGATGCGACGGCACGATCGACTGCATCGCGGCTGCGATGCTCTGCGTGCGGCCCGGCGACTGCCGCTCCCACTGCGCGAGCATCGTCTTCATCTCGCGGCGCTTCAGGTCTTCCTGCGCGCCACACAGGTCGCACGGAATGATCGGATAGTCCTGCAGCACGGCCCAGCGCGCGAGATCGCGCTCGCGCACGTGGCAGAGCGGACGGATGACGATGTGGCGGCCGTTGTCGGAGACCAGCTTCGGCGGCATCGCCTTCATGCGGCCCGCATGGAACAGGTTCAGGAAGAAGGTCTCGAGCACGTCGTCGAGATGATGACCGAGCGCCACCTTGGTCGCGCCGAGTTCGGTCGCGACGCGGTAGAGCGCGCCACGCCGGAGGCGCGAACACAGCGAGCAGGTGGTCTTGCCTTCCGGGATCAATCGCTTGACGACCGAGTACGTGTCTTGCGTCTCGATGTGGAACGGCACGCCGATGCGCGTCAGGTAGTCGGGCAGCACGTGCGCGGGAAAGCCCGGCTGCTTCTGGTCGAGGTTGACCGCGATCAGCTCGAAGTTGATCGGCGCGCGGTCGCGCAGCTTGCCGAGGATGTCGAGCAGCCCGTAGCTGTCCTTGCCCCCCGACACGCAGACCATCACGCGGTCGCCTTCTTCGATCATCCGGAACTCGTCGATCGCCTGCCCGACCAGACGGCACAGGCGCTTCTCGAGCTTCCTGTCGCTGACCGACCGATGGCCATGGAGCACGGCCGGCGGCTCCGTCACGGTGGCCATTCCACCTTCCATCACGCGCTCCCCGCGAGCGGTGGCTTGAAGTGGAACACCTCGACGCCGACCGCGGCGCAGTCCGGATAGACGTCCGGCTTCTCGGTCGAGACCCGCACCGCGCGCACGAGCGGATGGCCGAGCAGGACACGTGCGAGGTCGTCGCACAGCGTCTCCTGCAGGTTGATGTGGCCGGTCGCGATGCGCTCGCGGATCGTGGCGTGGATGAAGTCGTAGTCGAGCACTTCGTCGATCTTGTCGCGCTGCGGCGTCGTTGCCGCGAGCGGGACGAACAGATCGATGTTGACGACGATGCGCTGCGCGCCGTGCTTCTCGAATTCGTGGACGCCGATGTTCGCCTGCAACTCGAAGTTCCGGAGGTAGACGCGGCGGCAGCCGGACAGTTGGGGATGGGACAGCGCGCGCCGCATCGAAGTCTCGGGGAAAGTCAGGCACGGGAAAGGTACAGCACGTCGCGCGAGGTCGGTACCAGGTGCTGGCCGCCGTCGACGATCAGCGTGGTGCCGGTGACGGCCGGCGCATTCGCGAGGAAGCAGACTGCCTTCGCGATGTCGTCCGGCGTGCTCGATCGCCCGAGCGGCGTGCGGCTGTGCGCGTTCGCGAAGTCGGCGCGGGTCTGGTCGCCCGACGGCAGCGTGATGCCGGGCGCCAGTCCGACGACGCGCAGCTTCGGCGCGAGCGCCGCGGCGAGCAGGGTCGTCGCCGCATGCAACGCCGCTTTCGACAGCGTGTACGACAGGAAGTCGGGGTTCGGGTTGAACAGCTTCTGGTCGAGCAGGTTGATGACGACCCCGCGATCGCGCGCTCGCAGCAACTTGTGCATCGCCTGCGCCAGCGCGATCGGCGCCGCGACGTTGACGCGCATGTGCGTCTCGAACCGGTCGTAGCCGAAGCTGCCGACGTCGTCGGCATCGAACAGCGACGCGCTGTTGACGAGGCATCGCGGGAGTGCCAGTGCCGCAGCCGCGCGTTCGGGCAGCGCGTGCGTCGCGGCTTCGTCTGCCAGGTCGGCGCCGAGCGCGACGGCGCGGCGACCGAGGCGATGGACGGCTTCGACGGTGCGGCGAGCCGCTGTCGCCGACGGGCCATAGTGAACCTCCACCTCCC
>CAXTPX010000353.1:0-4391 GCA_964246005.1 uncultured Burkholderiaceae bacterium
GATTCAGAGGAAACATCATGCGTACCATTTCATGGATCGCGGCCGCCACGGCGGCAGCTGCATTGACCGGATGCGTGAGCTATCCGGTGTATCAACCCGCACCGGTCGCGCGTCTCACGCCGGAGCAGAGCGCCGCGCTGGCCAATCGGCCGATCGACCCGGCGCAGCAGGCGCGCGACGCACAAAGCGAGGCCAATTTCCAGCGTCAGGACCAGGCTGCGCAGCAGGCAGTGGTTCCGTACACCTACGCGTACGGCGTTCCGGCTGTTCCGTATTACTACGACTACGGCTACTACCCGTACTACGGCGGTTTCTATCCGTACTACGGCGGACTGTCGTTGTCGTTCGGGTATCGCGGCGGGTGGGGTGGCTATCGCGGGTACCGCGGTGGCTACGGCGGCGGCCACGGCCACCGTTGATCGTGCGCGGGCGAATCGAAGGCCGACCGTTGTCGGCCTTTTTTTCGTCGACGAACGGTGTTGGCTCAGGCGACCGGGTCGTCGGCCCGCTCGCCGTCCCAGTAGTCACGGTCCGGACCGGACGAAACGATCAGGCGGCCCGCGTTGCGAATCAACACCTTGCCCGAATCCGGATACAGGCAGACATCGTCCGGTGAGCGCTCGCCGATGACGAGGTAACGGCATGGCTCGTCGCTGTCGTTGACGAGGCAGTGGCCGAGAGGCCGGCCGGCCGGGAAGCACACGTAATCGCCCGCCGTGACGGCATGGTGCCGGTCACCGAGCCGCAACGTCGCCCGACCGGCGAGGAACCAGACGTGTTCCTCCTCGTCGGTATGCCAGTGGAAGGGGACGGATTGGCGATGCGGGGGCAACTCCTCGATCAGGACGCCGATCCGCGAACCCCCGGCACGTTCACCGAGCTTCTTCACGCGCCCGCCATAGCGGACGCCTTCGGACCATTCTTCCCACGGCACGTCATCGGAAGCGAACGGCACGACTGCCGGGCCTTCCACGTTCGGTTCCTCGGATTCGCTCATCGTCTCGGTCGAAAAAAAACGCACCCGAAGGTGCGTTTTCCTGAAGCGGACTGCCGATCGAAGATCGTGCCACTCGAGGCTCGACGCCCCGAAGGGGCAATTACAGCGGGGTGATCTTCGAAGCCTGCAGGCCCTTGGGACCCTTGGTCACTTCGAACGAGACCTTCTGGTTTTCCTGCAGCGACTTGAAGCCGCTACCTTGGATTTCGGAGAAGTGTGCGAACAGATCGCCACTGCCTTCGTCGGGGGTGATGAAACCAAAGCCCTTCGCATCGTTGAACCACTTGACGGTACCGGTTGCCATATCACTTTCCTTGCAAGAATTGAATTACGCGTTCGCACGCAAACACGTGAGCGGGTGCAGAACTATCAAGGGAAGAAATGGACCGACGGACCACGGGGAACAGCGACCGCGTTGACGAACGACCAGACACACTCGACTTGAAAATTTTGCCGCGCATTTATACTCCAATTCACCGTCGCAAAGCAAGAGCTTTGCCAAAACAAGGAAAAATTTGTTCAAGCGCAGACCCGAATACGGCGCCGACAGCTTCGCGGAGCGTCAGGCCGGCACCCTTCCCGACCTGCTCGGCATCACGTCGACGCGATCGACGACGGGTCGATCGCCCTCTCGATGCAGGTGGAACAACGGCACCTGGCTCCGAACGGCTATCTCCACGCGGCGAGCGTCATCGCGCTCGCCGACACCGCTGCGGGGTATGGCTGCGCGGCGCATCTGCCCGACGGGGCCAGCGGTTTCACGACGATCGAACTGAAGAGCAACTTCCTCGGTACTTCGCTCGAAGGCCGCATCACGACCCGTGCGACGCTGGTCCACGGCGGGCGCACGACCCAGATCTGGGACGCGATCGTCCGTGACCACAAGGAAAGGACCATCGCGCTGTTCCGTTGCACGCAGATGGTCCTTTGGCCGAAGGGCTGAAGCTCAGTAGCGCGTGTCCAGGGTGAACAGGGTCACGCGGCCGGCGGTGTTGTAGCCGTCGACCAGCGCGTAGCGTCGATCGAACGCGTTGGTCACCGCGACGCCGGCCGTCGTGCCCTTGACGAGCTGATAGCGAACGCCGAAGCCCGCGACCGCATAGCCTGCCACCTCGGTCCGCGCGAACGTGTCGATGTCCGAATCGAAGCGTGGCCCGGCAGCCTGCAGGTCGCCGGTGAAGCGCCACGCGCCGTAGCTCTTGCCGATCGCGAGGCCGAGGTTGCGGCTGGCCCGTCGCAGCAGGCGCTGATCCGTCAACTCGTCGATCGGACGCGCGAACGTGAGACTGGCTGCGAGGCTCCACCCATCGATGACCGTGCGGCCGGTCAACTCGAGCCCGGTGACGCGGGCGCGATCGATGTTGTTCGCGAGAAAGGTGTTCGAGTCGAACACGATCAGGTCGCGGGTGCGCGTGCGGAAGAGCGAGGCGCGGGCGAGCGTCGCGTCGTTCGCGTACTGCAGCGCCGCCTCGAAGCTGCGGGCGCGCTCCGCCTTCAGGTCCGGGTTCCCGTAGAACGGGAAATACAGCTCGTTGAAGGTCGGCGCCTTGAACGCGGTCGAGCCCTGCACGATCGCCTTCCAGGCCTGCCCGATCTTGAGACCGTACGCCGCCAGGCCGGTGGTCGCGTCGCCGAAGTCGGAATACCGGTCGTGACGTGCGTTGAACTGGAACTCGTTCCACGCCGGCAGGAACAGCGGGCCGGTGTAGCCGCCGAAGACGCTGTCGACCTTGCGCGAGAACTGCGCGCCGCCGTTGCCGTACGACGTCGAGAACCCGGTCTCGTCGAGGTGCTCGGCGGCCAATGTGGCCGTGTGCTCGCCGACCCGGAACGTGTTGCCGAAGCGATATTGTCGATCCGTGCTGGTCGTCGAGCCGGTCACGAACGAGAACGGATTCGACGACGTGTTGGCGCTCAGGTCGCGCGTCTGGCCGGCGAGCAGGTCGATGGTCCAGAACGACGCCGCCCGGATGCGGCCGTAGAGCGATGCGTCGGTCTGCCGCGATCGTTCGTCCTGCGTCTGGATCCGTCCGTTGTAGGTCGGGTCGAGGTAGCTGTAGTCGCTTGAATCGTCGAACTGCAGGTGCCCGTGGCTCTCGAACCAGCGCACGCCGAACTCGTGCTCGCCCACGTGCTGGGCGACGCTCGCCGACAGCGACGCGTTGCGATACCCGTCGTAGTCGGGATTCGCCGTGCGCACGCGATCGGCGTCGATCGCCGAGAAGCCATCGACCGATCGATACGATGCGGACACGGCGATGCGCGTTCGTGCGTCGCTCGGGCCGAACGCCTGCGACCCGTCGACATACCCCGCCCGCGTTCGCTCGCTGCCGTAGGTGAGCCCGGCGCCGATCGTGGCCGGGCCGCCGCTGTCGGTGCCACCCCGCGTGAAGATCTGGATCACGCCGCCGATCGCTTCGGAGCCATACAGGCTCGAGACGTTGCCGCGCACGATCTCGACATGATCGATCTGGTCGCTCATCAGGTGGGCCACTGCCGCGGCCCCGCTGCCGACCGCGTTGATGCGCAGGCCGTCGATGAGGATCAGCACCTGGTTCGAGTTCGCGCCGCGCAGGAACAGCGAGGTCTGCGAGCCGACGCCGCCGGATTGCGCGACGTCGAAGCCGGCCTGGCCGCGCAGCAACGTCGCGAGGTCGGGCGCGCGGCTGTCTTCGATGTCGCTGCGCGTGATGACGGTCGTCGCGGGCAACGCGTCGCTCTGGCGTTGCGGCGTCCGCGATGCGGTAACGACGACCGGATCGAGCGGCGCGGGCGAGAGGTCGTTGCTCGCGGACTGCGCGGCAACGAAGAGAGGAAGAACAGCGAGTCCCGAACCGCAGGCGAGTGGAACGACGCTGTGAAGAACGTGAGGAAGCAAGCCGCGCTGGCGGCGATGATTGAAGTGACGCATGTGAACGCTCCCGATACCCCGCATCCCCGCGGGTGATGGCAACAAGGGAACGTCACGTGACCACGCAGCCACGAAGACGCGGCATGCGACGGGCAGGACGGAGCAGCGACCGGCGTGTCGACCCGATGGAAGCCAGGCTTCCAGAAAGCAGGACGGCCGGACGTCGCCCGCCGCGACGTTCCCGACGATTGCCTGGCCGGTATCCGGGCTGGCAGGACCGCCACGTCGGCCTTCCCATGCGACGGAAGCATGGCTTCCTTGCACAGTGGCATTCGACGCGACTGCATCGCGCTTGCACTCGTTTACGCGATGCGCCTGCTGACCGTTGCGGGGGCAGCACAGGTTGCATCCGACTCGCGCCGAACGACCCTGTTTCCCGTTTCTCTGGATGAGCGTTTGACCGTCTCACCTGAGCACCAAGCGGGCCGGAGTCTATCAAGAGTGCCTGCCTTGACGCTGCACGAAGATCGCTCATAGCATCGG
>CAXTPX010000354.1:0-4376 GCA_964246005.1 uncultured Burkholderiaceae bacterium
CCACATCGGCGTCTCGCAGCGGATCGGCGACGAAGCCGGTCGCGAGCGGTTGCGGCAGCGGGTGCTGCGGCTGCTGCCACCCGACGAGACCGGCGGCTTCATCGTCCGAACGCTCGCCGAGGATGCGAGCGACGAGGACCTCGCGAACGACATCCGCTACCTGCGCAAGCTGTGGGACGACATCGTCACGGCGAGTCGCACGGCGCGCGCGCCGGCGCCGCTCTATCAAGACCTCGGACTCGCGCAGCGGATGTTGCGCGACTTCGCCGGCGAGGCGACGTCCACGATCCAGATCGATTCGCGCGAGAGCTTCGAGAAGCTGCGCGACTTCGCCGTCGCCTACACGCCCGAGGTGGCGGACCGCGTCAGCCACTACGTCGGCGACAAGCCGCTGTACGAGCGCTACGGCATCGAGGCCGAGATCGAGCGGGCGATGGCGCGTCGCGTCGACCTCAAGTCGGGCGGCTACCTGATCATCGACCAGACCGAGGCGATGACGACCATCGACGTCAACACCGGGGGCTTCGTCGGAGGGCGGTCGTTCGACGACACCATCTTCAAGACCAACCTCGAGGCGGCGCACGCGATCGCACGGCAACTGCGCCTGCGCAACCTCGGCGGGATCATCGTGCTGGACTTCATCGACATGGAGAACCGCGAACATCAGGACACGGTGCTGGCCGAACTGCGCCGCGCGCTGTCGGGCGACCGCATGAAGATGACCGTCAACGGCTTCACGCAACTCGGTCTCGTCGAGATGACCCGCAAGCGCACCCGCGAATCGCTCGCGCACGTGCTGTGCGAACCGTGCCCGACGTGCTCCGGGACGGGCCAGGTGAAGACCGCGCGGACGATCTGCTACGAGATCCTGCGCGAGGTGCTGCGCGAGACGCGCCAGTTCAACCCGCGCGAGTTCCGCGTGCTCGCATCGCAGTCGGTGATCGATCTCTTCCTCGAGGAGGAGTCGCAGAGCCTGGCGATGCTCGGCGACTTCATCGGCAAGCCGATTTCCCTTCAGGTCGAGACGCTGTATCCGCAGGAGCAGTACGACATCATCCTGATCTGACCGGCTAGCGCAGACGGGATGTGCGCGACAGGCTGTCGAACAGGCCGCTCGCGAACGACGTGCCGACGACCTTGCCGACCTCGGCGCCGAAACGTCGCGCGAAGCGTTCGCTGATGCTCTGCCGCTCGGTGTAATCGACGACGTCCTCGGCCTTGACGACATCCCGTGCAACGCTTTCCACGGTGCCGTAGTCGTCGGCCAGCCCGAGCGCGATGCTCTGCTCGCCGGTCCAGAAGAGGCCGCTGAAGGTGTCCGGCGTCTCGTGCAGGCGTGCGCCCCGACCGTCGCGTACCACCTTGATGAACTGCTGATGGATGGTGTCGAGCATCGCCTGCAGATGCGCCTTCTGCTCGTCGTTGATCGGGCTGAACGGGTCGCCGATCCCCTTGTTGCGGCCGGCGGTCTGAAGGCGCCGCTCGACGCCGAACTTCTCCATCGCGCCGGTGAAGCCGAAGCCTTCCGACAAGACGCCGATGGATCCGACGATGCTCGCCTTGTCGACGAAGATGCGGTCGGCCGACGCAGCGGCGTAGTAGCCGCCAGAGGCGCACATCTCGTCGACGACGACGTAGAACGGCTTGTCCGGGAAGGCGCTGCGCAGCCGCTTGATCTCGTCGTTGATCATCCCCGCCTGGACCGGGCTGCCTCCCGGGCTGTTCACGCGCATCACGACGGCGACCGTCGCCGCGTCCTTGAACGCGGCGTTCAGCGAATCGTTGATCTTCTCGGCCGACGCATCGCTGTCCGCATCGATCGTGCCGCGCAGGCTGACGAGCGCGGTGTGCCGGGACGAAAGCCCCTTGTCGGCGCCCTTCGTGCCGCCGTTCCAGAGCGCCGCGATGAACAACAGGAACAACAGCAACCAGATCATGCGAAAGAAGGTGCGCCAACGGCGAGCGTCGCGCTGTTCGCGCAGCGTCGCGAACATCAGTCGCTCGAGGACGTCGCGTTCCCAGCCGGGCGACGCGGGTCCGCCGGAGGGCGACGAGGAAGGTGGGCGCTCTTCGGACATGGCAGGAAATCAGAGGGGTGGATACGTCACGGGGGGTGCGGCGGGATCGGGAACGGTGAAGTGCGCGTCGGGATGCCAGAACACCATCGCGTCGCGCTCCTCGACCGTGATCGTGCGAAGGCCCTGTCCACGGCACGGTCCCCCGGTACACCGGCCCGTATCGGGCGCGTAGACCGCGCCGTGGGTCGCGCAAAACAAGTATAGGCCGCTGCGATCGAAGAACTGGCCCTTGTCCCAGTCGAGTTCGACGCCGACGTGCGCGCAGCGATTCAGATAGCCCCGCACCTGGTCCTGATAGCGCACCACGAAGCCGGTCGTCAAGCCGTCTCGCGTCCGGACCGGAAAGCGCACGCCGGCCCCTCCGTTGACCAATGCCTCGGAAGGGCAGACCGGCACGGGCGTGTGTGGATCGTTCATCGAATCGTCATCGAAACGTCAGGTGTTGATCAGGAACCAGTCGCGCAGCGCAGCGGGCGACGGCAGGATCGCGAGTGCCCCCTGCCCTTCGAGCGCCGCGGACACGTGGGCACCGTAACTGACGCCGATCGATGCGGCGCCGGCGTTGACGGCCATCTGCAGATCATGCGTGGTATCGCCGACCATCAGGATTCGCTCGTTGCGCACGCCGAGTTCGTCGCCGAGTTCCCACAGCATCTGCGGATCGGGTTTCGATCGGCTTTCGTCCGCGCAGCGGGTCGCGTCGAACAGCGGTCGAACGCCCGAGTGGTCCATCGCCCGATCGAGACCGAGCCGGCTCTTGCCGGTGGCCACCGCGATGAAGTAGCCGGCGTCCTTCAGCGCGACGAGGATCTCGCGCACGCCCGCGAACAGCGGAAGCGCGGCATCGCGCGACAGGTAGTGATGGCGATAGCGCTCGACCATCCGGGGCACCATCGCTTTCGGCAGCGACGGTGCGGCGTAGGCGAGCGCGTCCGACAACCCCAGTCCGATCACGTGGTTCGCATCGATGTCGGACGGGACCGGCAGGCCGAGATCCGCGCAAGCCCGCTGGATGCTCGAGGCGATGATCGCGGTCGAATCCATCAACGTGCCGTCCCAGTCGAACGCGACGAGGTCGAAGCGACGGTCGCGGCGTCGCGGCATGCGTGAAGGGCCGGGCGAGGCGCTCATGCGGTCTCCGGCGCCGAGGTCCGCAGTCCTTCGATGAAGCCACGACATTCGGCCGGCAACGGCGCCGCCAGCCTGAGGGGAGTTCCCGTCGTCGGATGTACGAGTGCGAGCGACGCGGCGTGCAGGAACATGCGACGCAGGACCGGGTGCGGCGCCGAGGGCGTCGACGCGCGCATCAGCCGGTGATTCAGCGCGAAGTCGCCGTACTTCTCGTCGCCGACGATCGGCCGGCCGAGGTGCGCGAGGTGGACGCGGATCTGGTGCGTTCGCCCGGTCCGCAACTCCACGTCGAGCAATGCGAAGTCCCCGGCCGGACCGGCGAAACGCTCGACCAGATTGAAAATGGTGTGGGCGGCCATGCCGTTTGCGTCGTCGCGATCGGTCACGCGCACCCGCCGCTCGCCGTCGGCCAGATTGAACTTGACGAGCGGCGCCTTGACCTGGCGACGCGCTTCCGGCCACGCGCCGATCGCCATCGCCGAATAACGCTTGCTGACGCGTCCCTCGCGCAAGTCCTCGTGCAACCGGACCAGCGCCTTCCGCTGCTTCGCGATCATCAACAACCCCGACGTGTCGCGGTCGAGCCGGTGAACGAGTTCGAGGAAGCGTGCGTCGGGTCGCGAAGCGCGCAATTGCTCGATGACACCGAAGCTGATGCCGCTGCCGCCGTGCACCGCGACCCCGGCCGGCTTGTCGACCACGAGCAGCGCCTCGTCTTCGTGGACGATCGGCAGCGCGGCGATCTTCTCGCGTTTGCCGGCGGCGAGACGAGCCGCGTCGTCGTTTGCCCGATCGGCAACGCGCATCGGCGGGATGCGCAACACATCGCCGCCTTCGAGTCGGTAGGCGGCGTCGACGCGCTTGCCGTTCACCCGCACCTCACCGCCCCGGACGATGCGATAGATATGACTCTTCGGAACCCCTTTCGCACGTCTGAACAGATAGTTGTCGAGGCGTTGCCCCGCGTCGTCGTCGCCGATTTCGACCTGCGTGACGCGGTCGGCGGCGGAGAACGCCGGTGCGTCCGGCACCGGCTTCACGGCGGCGACTGGCGCGCTCGGCGGGCCCGAAGACACCGACCGATCGAGCCCTTTCCGCGAGCGTTCGCCTAAGCCGTTCATCCTGAACTATAATTTGCGCCGTTGGTGGGGCCGGCCGGCCGCGAGG
>CAXTPX010000355.1:0-4324 GCA_964246005.1 uncultured Burkholderiaceae bacterium
ACGCGGTGTGGGACAAGGCCGAGAACGCGCTGATGGAGTCGTTGCGGGCGTCGGGGTGCGAGTTCTCGCTCGCGCCGGGCGACGGTGCGTTCTACGGCCCGAAGATCGAATACACGCTGAAGGACTCGCTCGGCCGCCAGTGGCAGTGCGGCACGATGCAGGTCGACTTCTCGATGCCCGGACGCCTCGGTGCCGAGTACGTCGCCGAGGACAACTCGCGGCGCGTGCCGGTGATGCTCCATCGGGCCATCGTCGGTTCGCTCGAGCGTTTCATCGGCATGCTGATCGAGGAATTCGGCGGCGCGATGCCCGCCTGGCTCGCGCCGGTGCAGGTCGTCCTCTGCAATATCTCGGAAGCCCAATCGGCGTATATGCAGAGCGTCGCTTTAACGTTGCAAAAACAAGGCTTTAGAGTTCATGCCGATTTGCGCAACGAGAAGATCACGTATAAGATCCGCGAACACAGCGTGCAGAAGGTTCCTTACATCCTCGTCATCGGCGACAAGGAATCGCAGGCTGGCACAGTGGCCGTGCGTGCCCGCGGGGGCGTGGATCTGGGAGTGATGTCCCATGCCACATTCAGCGAACGACTTCGAGAAGAGGTCGCTTCCAAGAGCAACAGTCCCACCGCTTAGATCCACCACGGCATTCGATTCCATACCGGAGAAAACCCAATCGCTACAGACAAATCGCAACATCGCTTGAACGGCGAGATCACCGCCCCTGAAATCCGCCTCGTCGGCATCGACAACGAGCCGCTCGGTGTCGTGAAACTCGCCGACGCCGTCCGGATGTCCGAGGAAGCCGAAGTCGACCTGGTCGAGATCGCCCCGCAGGCTGATCCGCCGGTGTGCCGGTTGATGGATTACGGCAAGTTCAAGTACCAGGAACAGAAGAAGGCGCACGACGCTCGCCTGAAGCAGAAGATCATCCAGGTCAAGGAAGTGAAGTTCCGGCCCGGCACCGATGAAGGCGACTACAACATCAAGGTTCGCAACCTCACGCGCTTCCTCGAAGAAGGCGACAAGACCAAGGTGACGTTGCGCTTCCGCGGCCGCGAGATGGCGCACCAGGACATCGGCATGCGCTTGCTGGAGCGGGTCAAGGCGGAGCTGGAACCGGTCGGCGTGGTCGAGCAGTTTCCGAAGATGGAAGGCCGTCAGATGATCATGGTCATCGGGCCGAAGAAGAAGAAGTGACGAAGAAGCGCGGCGCGCTTCTTCGTCATCCCGGCGAAGGCCGGGATCCAAGTTTCGTGCAACTGCACGATCGTTGAACTTGGGTCCCGGCCTTCGCCGGGACGACGAATTCGAGAGTGTTCGTCGGCAGCACGATGCGACGCGAACAGGCAGTTCGCCTCGCGTCATAACAAGTGTCGTCGGGTTTCAAGCGTCGCATCGCGCGACCACCTTCCGGCATCCAATAAGTGGAGCAAGTCATGCCGAAGATGAAGACCAAGAAGAGCGCTGCGAAGCGCTTCGTGGTGCGGGCAGGCGGGACCGTGAAACGCGGTCAGGCCTTCAAGCGCCACATTCTCACAAAGAAGACCACCAAGACCAAGCGCCAGCTCCGTGGCTCGACCGCCGTTCATGAGTCCAACATGAACAGTGTTCGCGCGATGATGCCGTACGCCTGATCCCACACCGACCCAAGGAGAACACACATGCCTCGCGTCAAACGTGGAGTCACGGCGCACGCGCGCCACAAGAAGGTCATCGACGCTGCCAAGGGTTTCCGCGGCCGTCGCAGTACCGTGTTTCGCATCGCCAAGGAAGCGGTCATGCGCGCCGGGCAGTACGCCTATCGCGACCGTCGCAACAAGAAGCGCACGTTCCGCGCGCTCTGGATCACGCGCATCAACGCGGCTTGCCGCGAGCACGACATGACGTACAGCGTGTTCATCGCCGGCCTCAAGAAGGCGTCGATCGAACTCGATCGCAAGGTACTGGCCGACATGGCCGTGATGGACAAGCCGGCGTTCGCTGCGATCGTCACGCAGGTCAGGTCGGTGGTCGAGGCGCCCGTCGCCGCCTGATCGATCAGGCGCTGTGATCTGGACGGGGCCGCACAGGCCCCGTTCTTCTTTTCCCGACGCGAACGTCATGCCCGATAAGAATGAGTTGAACAGAGCTTCGAGCGATGGGAGCGACGGCCTCGACGCGCTCGTCGCGGAGGCGCAAGCGCGTTTCGAAGCGGCCGCGGACATCACCGCGCTCGAGAACGAGAAAGCGCGCTTCATCGGCCGGACCGGCGCGGTGACCGAGCGCCTGAAGAGCCTCGGCAAGCTCGATCCGGCGCTGCGCAAGACCGAGGGCGCCCGCATCAACGCGGCGAAGGAGGCGATCGAAGGTCTGTTGAGCGCGCGACGCCAGGCGCTCGCCGCGGCCGAACTCGATGCGAAGCTGTCGGCCGAGGCGATCGACGTGACGCTGCCGGGTCGCGGCCTCTCGACCGGCGGCATCCATCCGGTGATGCGCACGTGGCGACGCATCGAGGAGATCTTCCGCTCGATCGGCTTCGACGTCGCCGACGGACCCGAGATCGAGACCGACTGGATGAGCTTCACCGCGTTGAACAATCCGGAGAACCATCCGGCGCGTTCGATGCAGGACACGTTCTATGTGGACATCGACGATGTCGATGGACGGCCGCTCAATCTCCGACCGCACACGAGCCCGATGCAGGTGCGTTATGCGCGCATGCAGGCCGAACGCATGCGTGCAGGCGGTGACTCGAGTGACATAAAAGTGATTTCGCCGGGCCGTACCTATCGCATCGACAGCGACGCGACCCATTCGCCCATGTTCCACCAGGTCGAAGGGCTCTGGCTCGGCGAGGACATCTCGTTCGCCGACCTGAAGGGCGTCTACACGGCGTTCCTGAACGCGTTCTTC
Source organism: uncultured Burkholderiaceae bacterium (assembly GCA_964246005.1). GTDB lineage: Bacteria > Pseudomonadota > Gammaproteobacteria > Burkholderiales > Burkholderiaceae_D > CAHJXF01. The sequence goes on from CAXTPX010000355.1 coordinate 2,895, forward strand.
GAGACCGATGCGCTGTCGGTCCGCTTTCGGCCTTCGTACTTCCCGTTCTCCGGGCCTTCGGCGGAGATCGACATGCGTTTCGAGACCGGTCCGATGGCGGGACGCTGGCTCGAGATCTCGGGGTCGGGTCAGGTGCATCCGACCGTCGTCGCGAACTTCGGTCTCGATCCCGATCGCTACATCGGCTTCGCGTTCGGCAGCGGCATCGAGCGCCTCGCGATGCTCCGCTACGGCATCGACGACCTGCGGCTGTTCTACGAAGGCGACCTGCGCTTCCTGCAGCAATTCCAATGACGGCCCGTCACGACTGATCCTCGCTCATGCAATTCTCCGAATCATGGCTGCGCACGTTCGTCGACCCGGACCTCTCGACCGAGCGGCTCGCGCACGAGCTCACGATGCGCGGTCTCGAGGTCGAGGACGTACGACCGGTGGCGCCGGCGTTCAGCGGCATCGTGGTCGGCGAGGTCGTCGAGGTCGCGAAGCATCCCGATGCGGACCGGCTGTCGGTGTGCAAAGTACGGGTCGGTGTCGATGCCGCGCTTTTGAACATCGTCTGCGGTGCGCCGAACGTCGCGGCCGGCATCAAGGTGCCGTGCGCACTGATCGGCGCGGTGCTGCCACCGGCGAAGGACGGTGACGCCCCGTTCGAGATCAGGAGCGCGAAGATGCGCGGTGTCGCGAGCGAAGGCATGTTGTGTTCCGCACGCGAGCTGAAGCTGTCCGAAGACCACGCCGGACTGTTGATCCTTCCATCGGATGCGCCGGTCGGCGCGCCGCTCCGCGACGTGCTCGACCTCGACGACCGCGTCTTCACGTTGAAGCTGACGCCGAACAAGGGCGACTGCCTGTCGGTGCTGGGCGTCGCGCGCGAGGTCGCCGCGTTGTCGGGCAAGACGCTCGTTCAACCGTCTTGCGAGGCGGTGGCGGTGACGGTCGACGAGACCTTGCCGGTCACGATCGAAGCGCCCGACCTGTGCGGGCGGTTCTCGGGACGCATCGTCCGCGCCCTCGACGCTCGCGCCGCGACGCCGACGTGGATGAAGGAGCGGCTCGCGCGGAGCGGCCAGCGCAGCGTCTCGGCGCTGGTCGACATCTCCAACTACGTGATGCTCGAACTCGGCCGACCCACGCACGTGTTCGACCTCGCGAAGATCCACGGCCGCCTGTCGGTGCGCTGGTCGAGGCAGGGCGAGACGCTGAAGCTCCTCAACGGCGACACGGTGACGTTCGCGAACGACGTCGGCGTGATCGCGGACGAGGTGGCGATCGAGAGCATGGCCGGCATCATGGGCGGCAACGCGACCGCGGTGTCGCTCGACACGACCGACGTCTATCTCGAAGCCGCGTTCTGGTGGCCCGACGCCATTCGCGGCAGGGCGCGTCGCTACGGCTTCTCGACCGACGCGGCCCAGCGCTTCGAACGCGGG
>CAXTPX010000356.1:0-4322 GCA_964246005.1 uncultured Burkholderiaceae bacterium
CGCTCGAGCTGCTGGAGGACGGGCCCGACACAGAGGCCATGCATCGCGACATCGACGAGATGGGCCGCATGCTGGAGGCCTATCTCGCCTTCGCGCGCGGCGACGGCGGAGAGCCCTCCGTCATGGTCGACATGGGGGCGCTGCTCGACGGACAGCCGCGCCTGTGCAACCTGAAGGTGATGATCGACGCGTTCGTCAATCATCGCCGCGAGGTCGTCACGCGGCGCACGGTGTTCGAACTCAAGAAGGCGCGTGAACGCGGCCATGTGCTCGAAGGCCTCGCGGTCGCGCTCGCCAACATCGACGAGTTCATCGCGCTGATCAAGGCGGCGCCGACGCCGCCGATCGCGAAGCAGGAGCTGATGAAGAAGTCGTGGGACTCGTCGCTGGTGCGCGAGATGCTGTCGCGCGCCGAGGCCGACACGCCCGGCGGTCGCGAGGCGTTCCGTCCCGACGGCCTGCCCGCGCATTACGGGATGCAGACCGATGGGCTGTATCGGCTGTCGGACGACCAGGCGCAGGAGATCCTGCAGATGCGCCTGCAGCGGCTGACCGGCCTCGAGCAGGACAAGATCGTCGAGGAGTACCGCGACGTGATGGGCCAGATCGCCGACCTGCTCGACATCCTCGCGAAGCCCGAGCGCATCACCGCCATCATCAGCGACGAGCTGACGCAGATCCGTACCGACTTCGGCGACGCCCGTCGCAGCGAGATCGTGCTGCACGCGCTCGACATGAACGACGAGGACCTGATCACGCCGCAGGACCTGGTGGTCACGATCTCGCATGGCGGCTACATGAAGAGCCAGCCGATCGCCGAGTACCGGGCCCAGAAGCGCGGCGGCCGCGGGAAGCAGGCGACCGCCACGAAGGAAGACGACTGGATCGACCAGTTGTTCGTCGCCAACACGCACGACACGATCATGGGCTTCTCCGATCGCGGCCGCGTCTACTGGCTGAAGGTCTACGAGGTGCCGCAGGGCTCGCGCGGTTCGCGCGGCCGGCCGCTCGTGAACCTGTGGCCGCTCGCCGACGGCGAGAAGATCACCGTCGTGCTGGCCGTCAAGGCCTTCGACGATGCGCACTACGTCTTCATGGCCACGTCGCTCGGCACCGTCAAGAAGACGCCGCTGACCGATTTCGCGAACCGCCGCACGGCCGGCATCATCGCGGTCGATCTCGACGAAGGCGATCACCTGATCGGCGTCGCGATCACCGACGGCAATCACGACGTGATGTTGTTCTCGGATGCCGGGAAGGCCGTGCGCTTCGACGAGAACGACGTGCGTTCGATGGGACGTGGTGCCCGCGGCGTGCGCGGCATGAACCTCGACGACGGCCAGCAGGTCATCGCGTTGCTGGTCGCGCCGAACGAAGACGAATTGCGTCAGGGCAGCGATGGAAGCCACGTCCCGCAAAGCGTGCTGACGGCCACGGCCAACGGCTACGGCAAGCGCACGCCGATCGACGAATACACGCGTCACGGTCGTGGGACGAAGGGCATGATCGCGATCTCGACGTCGGAGCGGAACGGCAAGGTCGTCGCTGCGACGCTCGTCGACGCGAAGGACGAGCTGATGCTGATCACGACCGGCGGCATCCTGATCCGGACGCGGGTGTCCGAGATCCGCGAGATGGGCCGCGCGACGCAGGGCGTCACGCTGATCAGCGTCGATGCGGGAACGCATCTCGTCGGGCTGCAGCGGGTCGTCGAGGCCGACGATGCCGAAGAGCAGGCCGCCGGTGACGGCGAGGACGCAGCGAACGCATGACGCCGGTCGTATGGCCGTAGCAGCAACGGCAGTTCCCGAGCCGCATCTTTCAATCCAACAAAGCAGGCGTCCTCGTGACGTCGGAGACCACCGCATGAAGATCAACGCATCCCGTAGCGCCCTCGCCGTCCTTCTCGTCGGCGCCTCGCTCGCCGTGCCGCTCGCGGCGCATGCCCAGGCCGCCGCGCCCACCAAGACCGCGCCCGCTGCGGCACCCGCTGCGCCGCCGCCGGTGCCCGTGACGCCGGAAGCCCGTGCGGCGATCAAGGAACTGCTCGACGCGATGAACACCCGCGAGAATCTCGGCAAGACGTTCCAGGCGATGGCGCAGACGCTGCCGCCGCAGATGGCGCAGGCGATGAATCGCGAAATCGAATCGTCGGCGCTGACGCCCGAGCAGAAGCAGAAGGTCCGCGAAGGCATGAACCAGCCGTTCGACGGCGCGGTCAAGGAGGCGCAGGGCATCGTGACGTCGCCGAAGCTGGTCGACGACACGATCGAGAAGATGTACGGCATCTACGCGAAGTACTACACCGTTTCCGACCTCAAGCAGCTCGTCGCGTTCTACAAGTCGCCGATCGGCGCGAAGACGTTGACCGCGATGCCGCAGGCGATCAACGAATCGCTTCAGGCCGGCGTGGCCAACTTCCAGCCGCGCATCAACGCGCTGATGGAGAAGACGGTCAAGGCGCAGATCGACGCGGGCTCGAAGAAGTAGGTCGTCGTCGAAGCAGGTCGTCCGCTTCGCCCGGTTCGATGACGCGCGCGTACAACTTCTCGCCCGGTCCGGCGACCATTCCCGAGGCGGTGCTGCGCCAGGCGGCCGACGAGATGCTCGACTGGCATGGCACCGGCATGTCGGTGATGGAGATGAGCCACCGCAGCGCCGACTACGCGCCGGTGATCGAGGAGGCGCAGGCGGACCTGCGCACGCTGCTCGGCGTGCCGGCCGACTACGCGGTGCTCTTCCTGCAGGGTGGCGCGCTCGCCGAGAATGCGATCGTCCCGCTCAACATGTTTCGCGGCAGGCCGGTGGCCGACTACGTCGACACGGGCATCTGGTCGCAGAAGTCGATCGCGGAGGCGAGCCGCTACGGACAGGTCAACGTGATCGCTTCGGCGAGGGCCGACGCGGATCACCCCTTCGACTACGTCCGCGTCCCGAAGGAGCGCGAGTGGCGACCGACGCGGGGTGCGGCCTATGTCCACATCTGCGGCAACGAGACGATCGGCGGCGTCGAGTATCAATGGACGCCCGACGTCGCGTCGCTGTACGGCGACGACACACCGCTCGTGACGGACATGTCGTCGCACATCCTTTCGCGGCCGGTCGATGTGTCGCGCTACGGCCTGATCTACGGCGGCGCGCAGAAGAACGTCAGCATGGCCGGACTGACGTTCGTGATCGTGCGTCGGGATCTGCTCGGCCATGCGCATCCGCTCTGTCCGACCGCGTTCGACTACCGGGTCGTCGCGGACAACGACTCGATGTTCAACACGCCGCCGACCTATGCGATCTATCTCGCCGGCCTCGTGTTCAAGTGGCTGCTCGCGCGGCCGGCGGCCGTCGGGCGGCCGGACCTGTCGCCGCTCGCGGTGATGGAGGCGCTGAACATCGAGAAAGCCGCACTGCTGTATGCCGCGCTCGACGCGTCGCCGTTCTACGAGACGCGCGTCGCGGTCGAGGATCGGTCGCGGATGAACGTGACCTTCCGGATCGTCGACGACGCACTGACGATGCCGTTCGTCGCGGCCGCGGCGGCGGCCGGGATGAAGGGCCTCAAAGGCCATCGCGCGGTCGGCGGCATTCGCGCGTCGATCTACAACGCGATGCCCGTTGCCGGCGTCGAGGCGCTGATCGCCTTCATGCGCGAGTTCGAGCGCACGCACGGCTGAGCATGGACGCGCCGCGCGACATCACCGACGCCCCGACCGCCGCGTTGACGCCATTACGCGACGAGATCGACGCGATCGATGCCGAGGTCCTTGTCCTGCTGAATCGGCGAGCGAAGGTCGCGCAGCGCGTCGGTGACCTGAAGCGCACGGTCGATGCGAACGCGCAGGTGTTCCGGCCGGAGCGCGAGGCGCAGGTCGTGCGACGCCTCGAAGCGCTGAACGCCGGGCCGCTGCCGAACGACGCGGTCGGCCACATCTTTCGGGAAGTGATGTCGGCCTGCCGCTCGCTCGAGCGTCCCGCGGTGGTCGCGTTCCTCGGGCCCGAAGGCACGTACAGCGAGCAGGCGGTGATCCTGCAGTTCGGCCGTTCGGTGGAGCGGCGCGCGTGCGCGAGCATCGACCAGATTTTCCGCGAGGTCGAGTCGGCCGCCGCGGACTTCGGCGTGATCCCGATCGAGAACTCGACCGAAGGCACCGTCAATCGCAGCCTCGATCTGTTGCTCAACTCGCCGCTACGGATCTGCGGCGAAGTCGCGCTCGCGATCCATCACCATCTGCTGACGAAGAGCGGCGCGATGGTCGACGGGAATGTGCGGGTCCAGCGCATCTGCGCCCATCCGCAGGCGCTTGCGCAGTGCAGCGGCTGGCTCGACC
>CAXTPX010000357.1:0-475 GCA_964246005.1 uncultured Burkholderiaceae bacterium
CATCGACCTGCCGATCGTGGCCGGCCTGCACGTGCCGACCTTCGCGAGCTATGCGCGGCTCGCGGGTCGCGTGCCGGTCGTCGCGATCGTCGCGGGTCGCTGCTTCGCGGGCAACGCGGCGCTGGCCGGCTGCAGCGACGTACTCATCGCGACGCGCGACGCCAACATCGGGATGGGCGGCCCCGCGATGATCGAGGGCGGCGGGCTCGGCGTGTTCCGGCCCGAGCAAGTCGGCCCCGCCGCGGTCCTCGAACAGGCAGGCGTCATCGATGTGCTGTGCGACGACGAGGCCGCCGCGGTCGCCGCCGCGAAGCGCTACCTCGGCTTCTTCCAGGGCGCCCATCGCACGTGGACCGTGGGCGAACAGGCGAGGTTGCGCGACGCGCTGCCGACCAATCGCGTGCGGGCCTACCACGGCCGACCGACCGGCGCGACCCTGGCCCCAGCCGCTTCCAGCACCGCGGCAGAGTTGTCG
>CAXTPX010000357.1:485-4313 GCA_964246005.1 uncultured Burkholderiaceae bacterium
CGTGCGGGCGTGCGCCGTGCGACGGGTCGTCGCGACCCTGGTCGACGACGTCTCGCTGCTCGAATTGCGACCGACCTTCGGCGCGGCCATCCTCACCTTCCTCGCACGCATCGAAGGACGGCCGTTCGGCCTCCTCGTCAGCCAGTCGTCCGACAACGGCGGCGCGATCGATGGCGATGCGGCCGACAAGGCCGCCCGCTTCCTGCAGCTGTGCGACCAGGGCGGCCTGCCGATCGTGTCGCTGGTCGACACGCCCGGCTTCATGGTCGGCCCGGACATCGAGGCGAAGGGCCAGGTGCGTGCGGCCGGACGCCTGTTCGTCTCAGCCGCGCGTCTCTCCGTCCCGTTGATCGCGGTCGTGCTGCGGAAGGCGTACGGGCTCGGCGCGATGGCGATGACCGGGGGTGGCTTCCATGCGGCGGCGGCCATCGTGTCGTGGCCGACCGGCGAGTTCGGCGCGATGGGCCTCGAAGGCGCGGTGCGACTCGGCTATCGCAAGGAGCTCGAGGCGGTCGCAGACGGACCGGAACGCGATGCGCTGTACGAACGACTCGTCGCCGAACAGTACGATCGCGGCAGCGCGCTCAACCTGGCCGCGACGCTCGAGATCGACGCGGTGATCGACCCGGCCGCCACCCGCGAATGGATCGTGAAGCGCCTCGGCTCCCCCGGAAAGGAATGGCGATGACCGCACGACGCACGGCCGGCTACGCGGTCGACGCCCCCACCCGCGTCGAGATCGATGCGATGCCCGGCTCGGTGGTGGTCGAGTTCGGGACGTCGTGGTGCGGCCACTGCCAGGCCGCGCGCGCGCCGGTCGACCAGGCGTTCGCCGATTACCCGGGCGTCGCGCATCTGCGGATCGAGGACGGCAAGGGCCGGCCGCTCGGCCGCAGCTTCGCGGTCAGGCTGTGGCCGACGCTGGTGTTCCTGTCCGACGGCGTCGAAGTGGCGCGGGTCGTGCGACCGACCGACGTCGAGTCCGTCAGTCGCGCGCTCGCACAGCTCGTGGCGACCGACCAGAGCGACGGCTGAGCGAGCCCGGATCAGCCGACAATGCGGTCCGACGCAGAACGACGGATCGTCCCGCGTCATCGCAATGGAGCCGACATGGAACAGTCCCCCGAAGCCGACCACGAGTCGTCGGTCGATCTCACGGACGAGGAAGAGAAGAACATCCGCGAGCAGATGCCGCACCGCGCCCCGGTCCTGTTCGAGATCATCCGGCGGAGCGGTCAGGAAGAGCTAGAACGATCGCTGTCGTCGCTGTGGTGGTCCGGGCTGGTCGCGGGTCTCTCCATCGGCTTCTCGGTGCTCGTGCCCGCGATGCTGCAACGCTACCTGCCGCCCGGCGGCTGGTCGCCGATCATCACGCAGCTCGGCTACAGCGTCGGCTTCGTGATCGTCATCCTCAGTCGTCAGCAGCTCTTCACCGAGAACGTCATCACGGCCGTCGTGCCGGTGATGGCCAAGTCGCACCTGCGCAACCTCGGCCTGATGCTGCGGCTGTGGGCGATCGTCCTGGTGGCCAACGTCGTCGGCGCGATCTGCTTCTCGCTCTTCCTGCGCTACGGCGGCGCCATCGATGCGAGCCTCGGCGGCGCGATCCACACCATCAGCGAACACCAGTTGCACGCGATGCCGATGGAGACGATGGGCCGCGCGATGGTCGCCGGCTTCCTGATCGCGTCGCTGGTGTGGATCCTCGCCGGCATCGAAGGCGCGGGGCTCGGCATCATCATCCTGATGACCTACCTGATCGCGCTCGGTGGATTCGACCACGTCGTCGCCGGCTCGGTCGAGGCGAGCTACCTGGTGCTCGAAGGCGCGGAAAGCGTCGGCGACGCGATCACGCGCTTCTTCGTCCCGACGCTGGTCGGCAACCTGATCGGCGGCACCGTGATCTTCACGCTGTTGTCGTATGCGCAGATCCGTGACGAATTGAAGGGCGGCAAGCACGGCGAGAAGAAAGAGCGCTGACGATGCGCTTCACTCGACCAGGTACTTGAGCAGCCACAGGTTGGACGCGGTGATCACCGCGAACAGCGTCCACGCGACGATCTTCGTCGGCCGGCGGATCGCGAACCTGCCCATCGTCTTCGGGTCGCTCGTCAGCCGGATCAGCGGCCAGATCGCGAACGGCAGCTGCATGCTCAGCACGACCTGACTGCCCACCAGCAGCGTGCCGATGCCGGCGTCCCCCAGCCACAGCACGCCGACGAACGCGGGGATCAGCGCGAGCCCGCGCGTGATCAGGCGCTGCTGCCACGCCGCGATCTTCAGGTTCAGGAACCCTTCGAGCACGATCTGGCCGGCGATCGTGCCGGTGAACGTCGAGCTCTGACCCGCGGCGAGCAGCGCGACGCCGAACAGCGTCGACGCGAGCGCACCGCCGACCAGCGGGTCGAGCAGGTGGTACGCGTCCTGGATCTCGACGACGTAGCTGCGTCCCTGCGCATGGAACGCCGAGGCCGCCAGGATCAGGATCGCGGCATTGACGACGAACGCCAGCGTCAGCGAGAAGACGGTATCGATCGTCGACAGGCGGAGCGCATCGCGGCGGCTGCGGTCGTCGGGCGCGAGCCGCCGGCTCTGGACCGCGGACGAATGCAGGTAGAGGTTGTGCGGCATCACGGTGGCGCCGAGGATGCCGATCGCGACCAGCAGCGCGTGCCCGTCGTGCAGCGTGCCCACGCGCGGCACGAGGCCGGAAGCCACGGCGCCCCAGTCCGGCCCGACCAGCACGATCTCGATCGCGAAGCAGACGCCGATCGTGATCACGAGCCCGAGCACGATCGCCTCGATGCGCCGGAAGCCGCGGCCCTGCAGCCCGAGCACCAGCACCGTGTCGAACGCCGTGACGGCGACGCCGGCCAGGATCGAGATCCCGAACAGCAGGTGCAGCGCGAGCGCGGTCCCGAGCACTTCGGCCACGTCGCACGCGACGATCGCCAGCTCGGCCAGCAGCCACATCGTGCGGCTCACCGCGGGTCGGTAGCGCGCGTTGCACGCCTCTGCGAGGTCCTGCCGCGCGATCAATCCGAGCCGCAGGCTGAGCGTCTGCAACAAGATCGCGGCCACGCTCGACGCCAGCACCACCCACAGCAACGCCATGCCGTAGCGGGAGCCCGCCTCGATGTCGGTCGCCCAGTTGCCGGGGTCCATGTAGCCGACGGCCACGAGCAGACCCGGACCCGACGCGCGCAGCAGGCGTCGCCACCACGGCCGCGTGCTCGCCCGGTCGACGGTCTCGCGTATCTCGATCGGATCGAAGGGGACGCGGGCGGGCTTGGGCAGGAGATGCATCGCCCGCCATTGTGCGGACGCGCGGATCGGCGCCGCTCGGTCGGATCCTGATTCCCGCGGGCCGACTCGGATGCCCTCGTGATCGCGTCGCCCGTGTCGATGACGTTTCAGGGGCGGACGCGGGCCGTCGCGCTCGTCGTCGGATGGTCGATCGCCGACACGAAACGTCGGACCGCTTTACAACCGTCACCTTCCCGTCACCTCCGCCAGATGCGCTCGCAAACCGTCTGACCCCACTGCGACGCCGCTCATCGTTCAAGCACCACCATCCGGCGATATGGGCAAAGAGTTTGCAATCCATTGCCGATGACAGCGGTACGGCGCGAGCCCGGTCGATCGATCGGTCGCCGACAACGGTGTGGTCATGCAGACATTTCAACGACAACTCGGCGGCATTCGGCAACACACCCGATTCAACGAGGGAATGACGTTGATCGAGGTGATGATCGTCGTCGCGATCGTCGCCATCCTGGCCGCGATCGCGATGCCGAACTACACGGCTTACGTGACGCGCAGCCGCCT
>CAXTPX010000358.1:0-4307 GCA_964246005.1 uncultured Burkholderiaceae bacterium
ATACACGATCAGCGCACTCATGATCGTGATCGCACCGGCGGTCGCGTCGAAGCCGAGCAGCAGCGCGTAGTAGAACGGCGCGAACACCGCGGCGACGAGCGCAGCCAGCGACGAGTAGCGGAAGAAGAACGCGATCGCGAGCCACGTCATCGCGGTGGCGAGGCCGAGCCACCACGCGAGCGCGACGAGCACACCGAGCGCGGTCGCGACGCCCTTGCCGCCCTTGAACGCGAAGAACACCGGATAGAGATGGCCGACGAAGACCGCCAGCGCGACGCACGCGATACCGGTCTCGTCGATGCCGTAGCGAAAGCCGAGGGTCGAAGCGAGCCAGACCGCGAGCCATCCCTTGAGGGCATCGAGCACGAGCGTCAGCACGGCCGCACCCTTGTTGCCGCCGCGAAGGACGTTGGTCGCACCCGGATTCTTCGAGCCGAACGATCGAGGATCGGCTATCCCCGCGAAGCGGCTGACGACGATCGCGAACGAGACCGAGCCGAGCAGGTAGGCCAGGAGGACCGCGATCGCGGTGGCAACGCTTGCATTCATCGTTCGGTCGCATTCATCGTTCGATCGGCGCCTCGTTCACGTTGTCTCGGCCAGCGCGCATCGAACCGGCATCGCGCCGAGCGGATCGGTCAGCACGTCCGGCGCGAGACCGACCAGGTAGCCGCGCTGCCCGCCATTGATGTACATCGTCGGCAATGCGAGCACGGTCTCTTCGACGAAGATCCGCATCGCCTTCTTCAAGCCGAACGGCGACGTGCCGCCGACCCGGTAGCCGCTGTGCCGCTCTGCGACGTCCGGCCTGCACGGCGCGATGCGCTTGACGCCGATCTGCCGAGCGAGCGCCTTGGTGGAAACCTTGCAGTCGCCGTGCATCAGCACGATCAGCGGCGACGCCGCGTCGTCTTCCATCACGAGCGTCTTCACGACCGCATGTTCGTCGACGCCGAGTGCACGGGCCGAGACGCCGGTGCCGCCGTGCTCTTCGTAGGCGTACGGATGTTCGGTGAATCGGACGTGGTGTTCGCGCAACCAGCGCACCGCGGGCGTCTCGGATACGTGCACGGTCTTCGACATGCCCGGCATTATATTGGCTCGCAGCGGTCGCTCGACCGGCGCGCAACAGACCTCACTCCACGAACGTCGATGAAGATCCTCGTCACCGGCAGCGCCGGCCATCTCGGTGAAGCGCTGATGCGCACGCTTCGCCTGTCGCAACACGAAGTGGTCGGCATCGACGTGCTTCCGTCGCCGCACACCGACGTGGTCGGCTCGATCGTCGATCGCGCGTTCGTCGCGATGCAGATGCGCGGCGTCGATGCGGTGCTGCATGCGGCCACGCTGCACAAGCCGCATGTCGGGACGCACCCGCCGCAGGCCTTCATCGACGTCAACGTGACCGGCACGCTGAACCTGCTCGAGGAGGCGGTCGCCGCGAAGGTCCGCGCCTTCGTGTTCACGAGCACGACCAGCACCTTCGGCGATGCGCTCAAGCCCGGCGAAGGAGCGCCGGCGACCTGGATCACCGAAGAGGTCGTGCCGGTACCGAAGAACATCTACGGCATGACGAAGCTCGCCGCCGAGAACCTCTGCGAACTGATGCACCGCCTGCATCGCCTGCCGTGCGTCGTGCTGCGGACCTCGCGCTTCTTTCCCGAGGACGACGACCTGCCCGAACGACGGGACGCGCACAGCGACGACAACCTGAAGCTCAACGAGCTGCTGCATCGGCGGGCCGACATCGAGGACGTCGTCGAGGCCCATCTGCTGGCCGTGGGCCGGGCCACGTCGATCGGCTTCGGTCGCTACATCATCAGTGCGACGTCGCCTTTCACCGAGGCGGACCTCGCGACGCTGACGACCGATCCGGCTTCGGTCGTCGCGCGCCATCACCCGCACTACCTGCCCGAGTACACGCGACGCGGCTGGACGATGATGGACTCGATCGACCGCGTCTACGTCAATGCGAAGGCGCGTCGCGAACTCGGCTGGGAGCCGCGCCACGACTTCGCCCGGTCGATCGAGCGGCTGTCACGCGACGAGGAATTTCGCAGCGCGCTGACCCGCGCGGTCGGCGCGAAGGGATATCACCGCAAGGGTTGATTCCCGGGTCATCGCGCCTTGGCGGCGATCACGCGCGCCACGGCCGCCGTCAGCCTGCGGGCATACGGCACGTGCAGGAACTCGTTCGGTCCGTGCGCGTTCGAGTGCGGGCCGAGCACGCCGCACACCATGAACTGCGCCTTGGGGAAGCCCGTCTCGAGCAGGCTCATCAGCGGAATCGTGCCGCCCTGCCCGAGGAAGCCGCACGGCGCGCCGAAGGTCGCGTTCGATGCTTCGTCGAGCGCGTCGGCGAGCCAGGGCGCGAGGTCCGGCGCGTTCCACCCGGTGGCGATGCCGCGGTCGGGCCGGAACGCGACCTTCGCCTGATACGGCGGGTCGAGCTCCAGCACGCTCTTCAGCTCGGCGAGCGCGGTCGGCCCGTCGACCAGCGGGGGCAGCCGCAACGAGATCTTGAACGCCGTGCGTGGACGCAGCACGTTGCCGGCATCGGCGAGCGGTGGCAGTCCTTCGGCGCCGGTCACCGAAAGCGTCGGTTCCCACGTGCGATTGAGCAACGCCTGGATCGGGTCCTTCGTCATCGGCTGGACGGTCTCGCCGTGGTCGCCGCACGACCACGGGAAGCGCTTCCACACCATGTCGCCCAGGATCTGCGCGGTCCGGTGCGCCTGGTCGATGCGCTCCTGCGGCACTTCGCAATGGAAGCTCTGCGGCACGAGCCGGCCATCGATCGAGTCCTCGATGCGGTCGAACAGCTGCCGCATGATGCGGAACGACGACGGCACGACGCCGCTCGCATCGCCCGAGTGCACGCCCTCGTCGAGCACCTGCACCTCGAGCACGCCGGTCACGTTGCCGCGCAACGACGTCGTCAGCCACAACTGTTCGTAGTTGCCGCAGCCGGAGTCGAGGCACACCACCAGCGACACGTCGCCCAGGCGTTCCTTCAACGCTTCGACATACGGCAGCAGGTCGTAGCTGCCGGACTCCTCGCAGGTCTCGATCAGGCCGACGCAACGCGGATGCGCGATGCCTTGCCGATCGAGCGCCTGGATCGCGGTGATCGCCGCATAGACCGCATAGCCGTCGTCGGCGCCGCCGCGACCGTACAACTTGCCGTCCTCGTACTTCGGCGTCCACGGCCCGAGGTCGGCGCGCCAGCCGCTGAACTCGGGCTGCTTGTCGAGATGGCCGTAGAGCAGCACCGTGTGCGCGGACCGCTCGACATCCGCGTCGCGCTCGTGCTGCGCGCCGTCGGTCGCGGGAATCTCGAAGAACAGCACCGGCGTCCGTCCCTCGAGTCGCACGATCTCGAGCGTCAGGCCTCGAACCTCCTGCGCCTCGACCCAGCGCGCCGCGTCCGTGATGACGCGTTCGAGATGACCGTGCGCGGCCCAGTCGCGGTCGAACGCGGGACTCTTCGCAGGAATCGCGATGTAGTCGGTGAGACGATCGACGATCACGTCGTCCCATTGCCGGTCGACGAAGGTGTGCAATGCGCTCGCATCGATACGATCGACGGCGCCGCCGGGGATGCGTGCATTCATGGGGATCCTTCGCAGAAGACGATGACCGTAGCGCAAGCGACGGAGCGAAGCAACCGGGCGGCGACATACTGGATGCCCCTTCGCTTGCTCTTTGCCGGAGTCGCATGAACGAGCTGTTCGATCCTCACTGGCGCCGCCCCGTCGACCTCGCGCATGCGAGCCGCCTCCTCAACCACGGACCGACCGTGATGATCGGCGCGCGACACGACGGGCATCGCAACCTGATGTCGGCAGCGTGGTCGATGCCGGTCGAGTTCACGCCGCCGCGGATCGCGATCGTCATCGACAAGAGCACGTGGACGCGCGAGCTGGTCGTCGCGAGCGGCCTGCTGTCGATCATGGTGCCGTGCCGGGCTTCGGCCGATCTCTGCTACACGGTCGGCAGCGTGACCGGCCGGTCGCTCGACGTCGAAGGCGACGACAAGTTCGAGCGCTACGACATCGCGAACTTCGATGGCCCGGTCCTCGGGCTGCCGCTCGCCAGCGAGTGCATCGGCTGGCTCGAATGCCGGCTGTTGCGCTTGCCGGATGCAGAGGAGCTCTACGACACCTTCTTCTGCGAGGTGGTCTCGGCACAGGCCGACGTGCGTGTGTTCGAGCAAGGTCGATGGAAGCTCGACGAGGCGCCGCCCGACCTGCACACGCTCCACTACATCGCGGCCCGTGTCTTCGCGGTCGCGTCGACGACGCGAC
>CAXTPX010000359.1:0-4304 GCA_964246005.1 uncultured Burkholderiaceae bacterium
GTGCCGCCGGGCGTCTCGTAGCAGCCGCGCGACTTCATGCCGACGTAACGGTTCTCGACGAGGTCGAGCCGGCCGATGCCGTGCTTGCCGCCGAGCTCGTTGAGCTTCGTCAGGACCTCGGCCGGACTCATCGCGTGTCCATCGATCGCGCTCACGTCGCCGTGCGTGAACTCGACGTCGATGTACTGCGGCGCATCCGGCGCCGCCTCGGGCGACACGGTCCAGCGCCACATCGATTCCTCGGCCTCGGCCTTGGGATCTTCGAGATGGCGGCCTTCGAAGCTGATGTGCAACAGGTTCGCGTCCATCGAGTACGGCGCGCCACCCTGCTTGTGCTTCATCTCGATCGGGATGCCGGCCGCCTCCGCGTAGGCGAGCAGCTTCTCGCGCGACAGCAGGTCCCATTCGCGCCACGGCGCGATCACCTTGATCCCCGGCTCGAGCGCGTAGTAGCCGAGCTCGAAGCGCACCTGGTCGTTGCCCTTGCCGGTCGCGCCGTGCGAGACCGCCTCTGCACCGGTCTGCCGCGCGATCTCGATCTGCCGCTTCGCGATCAGCGGGCGGGCGATCGACGTGCCGAGCAGATACTCACCCTCGTAGATCGTGTTGGCGCGGAACATCGGGAACACGAAGTCGCGAACGAACTCTTCGCGCAGGTCGTCGATGTAGATGTTCTCGGGCTTGATGCCGGCATTGATCGCCTTGCTGCGCGCCGGCTCCAGCTCTTCGCCCTGACCGATGTCGGCCGTGAAGGTCACGACTTCGGCGCGGTAGTTGTCCTGCAGCCACTTGAGGATGACGGACGTGTCGAGGCCGCCGGAATAGGCGAGCACGACTTTGGTGATGTCGCTCATGTTGTTCGATCGATCGATGTGGAGGTCACCGCAATGCTGGAGAGGCAGTGCGGGATCGTGCTGTTCAGTCGACGGACCCGAAGACCCGGCGGGGCGGCGATTATAAGTGCCGGACGGTCTACCGTCCGGGGCAGCTTCGGCTTCCTTGCGTCGTCGCTTCGCCTTGTAGAGCGCAGCGTCGGCGATCGAAACGAGTTCGTCGCTGTTCATCGAATCTTCCGGGAAGCAGGCGATCCCGAACGAGACCGCCACGCCGCTTCGCGAGCCGTCCGGTGCACGGGGCAGCGATTCGTTCAATCCCTGGGCGAACGCTTCGAGGCGCGCCTCGCCGACCATGCGGTTGGTGCGCGGCAGGAACAGGCAGAACTCGTCGCCGCCGTAGCGGAACGCGCGGTCCTCGTCGCGAAAGAAGTCGCGCAGCAGATGGCCAGCCGCCGCGAGGATCTCGGCGCCGGCCACATGGCCGTAGCGATCGTTGAACTGCTTGAAGCGATCCAGGTCGAGCATCGCGACGATCACCTGCTGCTTCGCGATCGAGTGCTTCTCGAGCATCGCGTGAAGCGTCGGCAGCAGATTGCGACGATTCAGGAGGCCGGTCAGCGGGTCACGCGACGCCTGCTCGCGCAGCTCGTCGTTGATGCCCTCGACATCGCCCAGGCGCGATTGCAGCTCTATGTTGACGGCCTCGAGCTCGGTCTTCGCCTGCAGCAGGTTCATGCGTTCGGCCTCGGCCAGGTCGCGCTCCCGACGAATTCCTTCCATCGGCAGCATCGCCTGCGAATACGCGAGCCGGACGTCGCGCGTGGTGTCCTGCCAGCGGCGGTGCGATGCATGGAAGCGCTCGTGCCAGCGGAACGCGCGACGATAGTCGCCGTGCTGCGCATACAGCGTCGAGACCGCCAGCGCGGTCTTCCAGAACTGCGTCAGGTGCGGATGCCGTCGCAGGTTCCACAACGCGACGCGCCAGGCCGCGACCGCTTCGGGCACCTTGTTGCGGGCTGCCGCGATGCGTCCCTGGTTCCACTTGGCCGTCCCGATGCCCATCGAATAGCGGCGCGCGATCGAAGCATCGAGCGCGTCGAAGACGTATTCGGTCGCTTCGTCGAGATGCCCGGTCTCGATCAGATTCTCGGCGACGGTGGTCATCACGTCGCCCGGGCGGACCATCAGCAGCTCCTTGCGGTTCTGCGCGAGAGCGGTACCGATCTCGATCGTCGCTTCTTCGACCCGCCCGGTGTTGATCAGGCAGTAGGCGAGGTTCGAGCGGCACATGATGTCGAAGCCCGGCATGCCGACGCGGCCGCTCTCCTGCAACGCCGTACGCAGGCAGCTTTCGGCGCCGTCCCAGTCGCCCGCATGCAACAGCGTCGCGCCGACGTTGAACGCCATCAACGCATGGGCGGGCGGATAGTGGAAGCGGAAGAACTCGAGTCCGATCAGCAGGTCACGAAATGCCAGTTCGGGCTTGCCCAGGCCGAGCAGCGTGATCGCGCGCCACAAGCGGATGTAGTGCTCGTCCGACGGCTCGAGCGCAGCAGGCTCCGCGAGCGCGCGCTCGAACGAGACCATCGATGCGACGAGATCCCGCTCGACCCAGTGCAACGCCGCGTGAACGCCGTGGATGATGTGCAGCAGCCGCTGGAACGCGGGCGTCCGCGATGTCGACTGCGACAGGCCCGCGCGTGCCTTCGTCAGATGCAGGCGCGCCTGGGCGGTGCCGGCGACGCGCACATGACTGCTCGCGGCGATCAGGTGCGCGAAGACGAGATCGTTGGCGGCGATCGTGCGATGGGTGTCGAGGTATTCCTCGACGGTCGATGCGGCATCGATCGGCGAGCAGGGATGATTCAGCCAGAGCGCCTCGAGCGTCGCATCGAGCGAACGTTCGTTCGACGGCGACTCGGCGTGGTTCATCACGTCGGCCGCGAATCCGGCAGACCGTACGGGCCGATCGGCCCGACGATGCGGAACGCGGACTTGTTCGGTGCGTCCCTAGGCATGGGTACGCCCCAACACGAGGAACTCCATCAGCGCCTTCTGGGCATGGAGGCGGTTCTCGGCCTCGTCCCAGACGACGCTCTGCGGGCCGTCGATGACCGACGCGTCCACCTCTTCGCCGCGATGGGCAGGCAGGCAATGCATGAACAGCGCCGTCGGCTTGGCTGCCCACATCAGGCGGTCGGACACGCGCCAGTCGGCGAACGCCTTCTTGCGCGATTCGTTCTCGGCTTCGAAGCCCATGCTGGTCCAGACGTCGGTCGTGACGAGATCGGCGTCGTGGCACGCTTCCGCGGGGTCGGCGAACTCACGGTAGTTCGATGCGCCCATCAGCCCCGCGCGCTCCGGCTCGACCTCGTAGCCCGGCGGCGTCGACACGTGCACCGTGAAGCCGAGCGTCTCGGCCGCCTGCAACCACGTGTTGCACATGTTGTTCGAATCGCCGATCCACGCGACGGTAGCGCCCTGGATCTCGCCGCGCTGCTCGATGTACGTGAACAGGTCGGCCAGGATCTGGCACGGGTGGTATTCGTTGGTCAGTCCGTTGATGACGGGCACCCGCGAGTTGGCGGCGAACGTCTCGATGCGGGCCTGCTCGAAGGTGCGGATCATCACGAGGTCCACCATGCGGCTGATCACGCGTGCCGTGTCCTCGATCGGTTCGGCACGGCCCAACTGCGAGTCCCCGGTCGTGATGTTGATGACCGATCCGCCCATCTGGTACATCCCCGCCTCGAACGAGACGCGCGTGCGGGTCGATGCCTTCTCGAACACCATCGCCAGCGTGCGGTCGACGAGCGGCTGATAGGTCACGTAACGCTTGAAGCGATCCTTGATGAGCCGGATGCGTTCGAAGAGGTGCGCATAGTCCTCGCGCGAAAAGTCGTTGAACTGCAGGTAATGGCGGATCGTCATCTGAATCGGACAGGGGCAAGCTCACCATGAATCGCACGCAGGGACCACTACAGGCCGCCGGACGGCGGCTGTGATCCTCCGGCCGGCCGGTCGGACCCGTCTGTCCTACAACCCTGCTGCCGCCGATACCCTGCTCGGCTCGTCAGGCGGCCTTCGGCTCCGCCTGGTGCAGAAGGAACTCGCGGACGATCGATACGACGCCTTCGGCCAGCAGCGTGGCCTCCGCGGCATCGATCACGAGCGACGGCAGCAGCCGCACGACGCGATCGTGCGTCACGTTGATCAGCAGACCGTAGTCACTGCAATACGATAGGGCGCGCTTCGGGATGTCGCCGCACGGGCAGGCGAGTTCGATGCCGAGCATCAGACCCCGTCCCCGGATGTCGAGCACGCCGGCCACCGACGACAACTCGCGCGAGAAGACCGAGCGGATGACCTGGCCCACCTGCTCGGCGTTGGCGAGGAGGCCGTCCTCCTCGATCACCGCGATGGTCTCGAGCGCGGCCCGACAGGCGAGCGGATTGCCGCCGAAGGTGG
>CAXTPX010000360.1:0-4283 GCA_964246005.1 uncultured Burkholderiaceae bacterium
AATTTCACGAGCCGATCGACGTGTCGGCCCCTGTTGGTTCCTGGCTCAATGCCCACAGCGGCATAGTTGAAAGCTCCACCGCGGTCTTCGCGATGCCGGCAATGTAGCGATCGGGTCTGACAAGCACGGCGATCGCGTCAAGTCGCTCGAGCCACATCCGCAACGACGGCGAAGCTGATGGGACCATCTTCACGTCCTGTCCGAGATAAGGGACAGAGGCGACATGCGCCGGATCGACGATCAGTGCGGCGCCGTATCCGATGGCGTCGTCCAGCCGTTCGCCCGCCTGCGTCCATCCCTGCTCGCCGATCGTGCCTGCAGGCTCCCGAATGTCGTGCACGCCCGGGCCGAGCCGTGGCTGAGGGGTCGAGAAGACTTCCGGACGATCGACCAGCCGAGCATGACTCGCCGCCGCCGATTCCCCTTTCGCCGGCTGGATGATCCGACCGAGCCGGACAGCGGTCTCTATGAACTCGCGCACATGCGGGGACCGTTCGCTCTCGTAGGTGTCCAGCAGCGAGGGGTCGGCCTTTTCGGCCGAAACATCAGCGAGCTTCCAAGCTAGGTTGGCCGCGTCGCGTATGCCTGCGCACATCCCCTGCCCCATGAAGGGCGGCGTCTGGTGTGCCGCGTCGCCGGCGATCAGCAAACGGTCCCGGCGCCAACCGCGAGCGACGACGGCGTGGAACGTGTAGACCGCAGGACGTTCGAGCAGCGCTTCTTCAGGCCTGACCCAACGGGCAAGCAGATTCCAGATGGCTTCGGGACGGCTCATCGTCGCCGAGTCCTCGTCGGGAAAGAGCATGAACTCCCACCGGCGTCTGCGACCGACGCCGCGAACGTAGGTGGCGGGGCGCGCGGGGTCGCAGAACTGGATGCTGTGATCGCCAAGGTCAGGACGTTCATGCTCCAGGATGAGGTCGATGACGAGCCATCGCTCGTGCGACTGCAGATCGTCCAAGTCGGATGCCATCGATCGCCTCACGATCGAGCGGGCACCATCACATCCGACGACGTAGCGTGCTTCGATGGACTGCGTGCGGCCGTTCAAAAGATCCATGACCTCGAGGTCGACCCGATCCGAGTGCTGTTCGATGCGGCAGACGTCGTGCTTCGTGCGCAGTTCCACGTCAGGCCATTGGCGAAGCCGACGACGAAGCATCTCCTCGAGCGCAGGTTGATGGAAGCGATAGCTCGGATGCCAGCCTTGCGGGCCCACGCAGGTCGGTCGACTCCAGTCGATCAGCAGGCGCCCCGTCGCATCCAAGAACTTCATCCCGGGCGACACCACGACGTGGCCGGCCAGTTCGTCGGCGATGCCGACGCTCTGGAAGACCCGCATGCACTCGCCGTCGAAGTGGATTGCGCGCGGCAGGCGATAGATGTCGGCCTCGCGTTCGAGGACCAGGACGCCCATGCCGCGCAGTGCCAGCAGGTTGGCCAGCGTCGCGCCGACCGGACCGCAGCCGACGATCACGACGTCGTGGATCGGTTTCACGGACGGACGTTCGTCCGGACGAGACCGATGCCCTCTTCCCACGCGATCGGCAGGGCCACGTCGTCCGTAGGGAAGTCGCCGCGCGCGACCCCTGGGTCGCGCAGCAAGGCCATGGTGTGGGGACGTGGATCCCACTGCACGTCGTCGCCGAGAAAAGGAACCGACAGGCCGATGCGCATCTGCGTCGCTGATGCGCTTCCGGCCGCGACATGCACCGTGAGCGGGTGATGGCACAGTACGTCACCCGGCTCCATGTCCCAACTGACCACCTCGACGCCCTCACGAACGGCGACGCCGCCGTAGTCGGGGCAACGATCCATCGATTCGTCGATGAAGCGCCGGTCGTAGTCGGGTGTCACGGCCCGGAACAGGGTTTCCCAACGATGTGATCCGGCGACGTACTGCACCCCGCTGGTTTCCTTCGAGACCGGCATGAGCGCGATCCAGATCGAGATCAGGTCATTGCCTCGGAACGGCCCGACGAGAAGCTCGTCTTGCCATGGCGTGGGCGCCGCCGTGGCTGCTGACTTGATGAACAACTGGTCGTAGAAGATTCGAATGCGCTTCGCGTGCATGAGGAACGCTGCGATTTCCGGGGCCGGCGACGCGTCACGCAGCAAGTGGTAGCGCGCGTCCAGGTCGCCCAAGTAGAAGCGCCCATGACCGTTCTCCGGCTTCGCCTCGCGCACGCGACCCTGGCCCGACTCCATCACATCGTCCGCGGCCTCGGCGAGCATCTCGCACCAGTCGCGATCGAACATGCCACGCAGGCAGACGACGCCGTCCCGTTCGAAGGCGGCGATGTCCGTCTCGGTGATGGGGTGCGCCGGATCCTGAGAAAGCACCGGCAGGCCAGTCATGTCGTCGACCCGCGTATCGATCCGCATGGATACTCCTCCGGAAGTCTTCAGGCTTCCGCGACGATCGCGTTGCGCAGTGTTCCGATGCGATCGACCTCGACTTCCACCACATCGCCGGGGCTCATCCACACCGGTGGCTCGCGTCGTGCGCCGACGCCTCCGGGCGTGCCGGTGACGATCACGTCACCCGACTGGAGGGGCGCAACGACGGACAGATAGGCGATCTGGCGAGGGATGCTGTGCAGCATCATCTGCGTGGTGGCGTGCTGCATCACGTTGCCGTTGAGCCGCGTCGTCAACGTCATCAAGGCATCAGGCTCGATCTCGTCGGCGGTCACCACCCATGGACCGAACCCGCCGGTCCGCCAGAAGTTCTTGCCGGGTGCCCACTGCTGCGTGTGTTTCTGCCAGTCGCGGATCGTCGCGTCGTTGTAGCAGGCATAGCCGGCAATATGCGCCCAGGCGTCCGCCTCCGCGATGCGTCGCCCGGCCTTACCAATGACGATGGCGATTTCGCCTTCGTAGTCGAGCATGGTCGACTCCGGTGGGCACGGGATCGCTCCGTCGTGCCCGACCTGCGAGTCGGCGACACGCAGGAAGAACACTGGCTTCTCGGTCGCTTCGCGATTCGTCTCGCGGACGTGCTCGCCGTAGTTGAGGCCGCAGCACCAGATCTTCCCGGGATCGGGAATGACCGGTAGCAGCACTACGTCGGCGAGATCGAAGTCCGGGTCGCGACGTGCTGACAATGCGTTCAGGGCACCCAGTGAGCCGGCTTCCAGTACGGACTTGATGCTCGCGTAGCGGCCTTGCGACGCCTTCACGAGATCGATGATTCCCCCATCGATCAACGCCCCGAATCCCGGTATACCGTCTCGCAGGTAAGACACCAGCTTCATCCGCCGCTCCTTGACAGCGATTTCCGTAAATCGCACTATTTGGGATATTCATTCGAATTGGCCAGCCTTGTCAACTGGTCTTTTTTTCCAGCCGCTTGGGCACAAGGAAACAAGATGCGACCGGGACTGACGTTCAGCCATGTAGGATTCTTCGTGCACGACATCGACCTCATGGAAGACTTCTATGCGCGCGTGCTCGAGTTCACCGTCACGGATCGTGGACAGCTTTCGGGAGCACGCGGCCCCGCCGACCTGGTCTTCCTCAGTCGTGACCCGGACGAGCATCACCAGATCGTGCTCATCACGGGTCGTCCCGAACACCTGCCGTTCAACGTCATCAACCAGATCTCCCTCAAAGCCGATTCGCTCGCAACGCTCAAGACGATGCACGCGCGGGTCGTACGCGAGAGGACCAGCGATATCACCCCCGTCACGCATGGCAATTCGTTATCCGTGTATGTCCGCGATCCCGAAGGCAATCGCCTCGAGCTCTATTTCGAGCTGCCCTGGTATGTCGACCAGCCGATGCGCCTACCGGTCGACCTCGACAAGCCGGACGGGGAGATCATGGAAGCAGCCGAATCCCACGCACGCGCCCTACCCGGCTTCAAGACGCGCGAACAATGGCGGCGGGACATGGCCGCGCGAATGGGCATCGCGTAACGTGTCGCGATGACGAGTCCGTCGCGCGTCCTGGCGATCCTAGGCCTGTTCGACGAAACCCGACCAGTCTGGCATACCGACGCGCTCAACGAAACGCTGGGCTACACGCGAGCCACCGGTTATCGCTACGTCAAGGACCTCGTCGAGGCGGGATTTCTCAAGAAGGTGTCGGCCGGTCGATACGCGCTCGGGGCGCGGATCATCGAACTAGACTATCAACTGCGTCGCAGCGATCCCGTCCTGCTCGCATCCATCCCGATCATGGATCGCATCGTCCGGGAGGTCGGTCTGGACAGCGTGCTCACCGCGATGTTCGGCATGCAGGTCGTCGACACCCACCGCGCGAGCGGCGACAAGGGCTTA